>JAZQMT010000090.1:0-3555 GCA_045543635.1 Oscillospiraceae bacterium
ATGCACCCGCTATGCGGGTGGATTTTTATTTTTAATCCAATTTCAACACTGCCATAAACGCCTCCTGCGGAACCTCGACACTACCGAGCTGGCGCATGCGTTTTTTACCCTCCTTCTGTTTTTCCAGAAGCTTTTTCTTTCGGGTTATATCGCCGCCGTAGCACTTGGCAAGAACATCTTTTCTCATTGCCTTAACGGTTTCTCTGGCGATAACTTTGCCGCCGATAGCCGCCTGAATAGGCACCTCAAAAAGCTGGCGGGGAATATGCTCTTTTAATTTTTCTGCCATTTTTCGGGCACGGGTGTAAGCACTGTCAGCATGAACGATAAAGGAAAGCGCGTCCACCGTTTCACCGTTTAAGAGAATATCCAGCTTGACAAGCTTAGAGGGACGATATTCCAAAAGCTCATAATCAAAGGATGCGTAACCACGCGTTCTTGATTTAAGCACATCAAAAAAATCATAAATTATCTCATTGAGCGGAAGTTCATAGTGCAACTCAGCACGGGTGCTATCAAGATATTTCATATCCTTAAACACGCCGCGTCTCTCCTGACACAGTTCCATAATTGAGCCGATAAAATCAGTCGGGGTATAAACATTGGCACGCACAATAGGCTCTGCCGCTGTTTGAATTGTGGCGGGATCAGGATAATTGGTGGGGTTATCTATCGTGATGATTTCACCGCTTGTAAGCGTCAGCTTATAAACAACACTGGGAGCAGTGGTAATAAGGTCTAAATTAAACTCGCGCTCAAGCCTTTCTTGGAAAATCTCCATATGAAGAAGCCCTAAAAAACCGCAACGAAAGCCAAATCCTAATGCAAGCGAGGTTTCCGGCTCAAAAGAGAAGGAGGCATCATTTAGCTGAAGCTTTTCTAAAGCATCTCGCAAATCACCATACTTGGCACCGTCGGCAGGGTAAACGCCCGAATAAACCATGGGGTTTACCTTTTTATAACCGGGCAGCGGCTCTTTTGCAGGTGCGTCATAGCTTGTGACGGTATCACCCACGCGGGTATCACGCACATTTTTAATGCTGGCGGTAAAATAACCGACCTCTCCGGCACGAATTCCCTCCGCACTCGGGACAAGGTCATTTGCGCCCATATAGCCACACTCGACCACCTCGAAATCAGCGCCTGTTGCCATCATTTTAATATGATCACCCGCACGCAAGCAGCCGTTCATAACACGGAGATATACAATAACGCCTTTGTAGCTGTCATAAACCGAGTCAAAGATAAGGGCAGAAAGCGGAGCATGCTCATCCCCTTTCGGAGCAGGAACACCTTTGACTATCTGCTCCAAAACCGCCTCAACATTTAACCCTTCTTTTGCCGAAATACGGGGTGCATCCATCGCTTCAATACCAATAACATCCTCAACCTCATGTGCCACGCGCTCAGGGTCGGCAGATTGGAGGTCAATCTTATTAATAACCGGAAGTATCTCAAGGTCATGCTCAAGTGCAAGGTAGGTGTTGGCAAGCGTCTGCGCTTCGATGCCCTGCGATGCATCAACCACTAAAAGCGCGCCTTCACATGCAGCCAGCGAACGCGAGACCTCATAATTAAAGTCAACATGACCGGGAGTGTCAATCAAATTAAGAACATAGGTCTCCCCATCCTGCGCAGTGTAATTTAAACGCACAGCGCGTGCTTTAATAGTAATTCCGCGTTCCTTTTCAATATCCATATTATCCAAAAGCTGCTCACTCATATCGCGCATACTAACAGCACTGGTGAGCTCTAAGAGCCTGTCCGCCAATGTTGATTTCCCATGATCAATATGAGCAATAATGCAGAAATTTCTAATCTTATCCTTATAATCGGACAAAAATATCACCTCAAACCAAATCTTACTAAAAGTATAGCATTTTTTGTGCTCATGTGCAACATTTTCTTTTTTGTTGCAGTTATCTTTTATTTATGATATAATAAGAAAAAATTGTGGAGGCGGTATCATGATTGATTTCTTTTGGAACCTTGCAGGAGCTGTTGAAGAGTTTTTTACAACCACTGCCGCTACTGCTATCGGCACTGTTTTTCTTATTGTAATATCGGTACTGATATTGCTTCTGATGAAATACTACGAGCAAAACTGATAAAGCCAAAAACCTGCCCAAAATAGAGCAGGATTCCTAAGAACAGTAAAAAAGATGCACGAAAATTTCGTGCATCTTTTACTTTTATATTGTCTCATACCGTAACAAGCAGGGAATTTATATATCAAATTTCAAATTTAGGAGTACCTAAAACCCTTTTACCGACTCAAAATACAAAACCGATAAATAGTGATATTGTGAGACAGGTCTCACAGTGATATTTGACCTTTCAGTCAAGTGATATTAAAACCTAAAGGTTTTAGTGATATTTTATTCGCCCCAAAACTCGCGAAGCGAATATAACTTGGAAGAAGTCCAAATATAACTGCGTAGCAATACAACTCGCCAAAGGCGAATAAAACCAGCCAAGTGTCCTTAAGAACACTTGGCTATTGCGGCAGGTTTTTGCTTTTTGATTACACTTTGGTAACAATTGGTTACAAAAGAATTACAGTTTTCGTTTTTTTGGTTACAATTTGGTACAACTATTGATTTTTTAAAAAATTAGGCATAAAATAAAGGCAGAAAAAAGATTTGAGGTGAAATTATGCCGCAAAAAAGAATTCGTAAAACTCCCATTGTACTTGCAGTTATAGGCAGTCTTGTTCTTATCCTTTCGGTATCTATCGTCTGGTCGATTTTCGGAAATGCAGCAAGCACGCTTATTTCAGCGGCTGACCTTTCCCTTACAGAGATAGAATATGCAACCGTCCGTGTTCGCGATGAAAAGGGCTCCTTAAAGCTCAAGAAAATATCTTCGGAACAAGAGCTTTTAAACCTTTATGATTCGCTTTCCCATGTCGAGGTTGAGAAAAGAGTCAGTTTCGGAACATCTGCCTCTGCTGCCTCAGGCAGCATATCGGTAAAGCTCAAAGGCGAACGCGGTCTTGTCCGCTTATCAAGCAGCGGAAATTGTTTTTCCGCTCAGAACTCAGGCTTGCTTTCTCCTTTTTTCGTCTGTTACTATGATGTAACAGACGGGCAGGAATTCTCAGAGCTTATAAACTCTCTTACTGCCTGAAAGTATATAAATTTTTAATCGTCGTATCGGCGGTTGCGGCAAAAATACCAAATCGCCCAAATCACAAGCAGTACAAAAAAGACAACTGCGAGGACGATGAAGGCTGCAAGATTAGCAAGGACGGTAGCAGATATAGCTGCACCGACAATCAAGCCGACGGTAAAGGTCAAGAGTGCGATCAGAATAGCGGGAATTAAAAAAGCACACAGACCTCTGCTTCTGGAAGAACAACCGTTATAGTTATTACACATCATATACATCTTCCTTTTTAAAAGAATTGGGAATACATCCCACTATTATTTTATGAAATCAGCTTAATAATGTGACAGTTTTTCTTTTCCTTTTCTCTTTTAATACTCCATCGCAAAGGAAAGCTCCCTTTATGGGTTGTACTCTTAAGGACAGTAAAAAAGCTGTGTAGAAAAT
>JAZQMT010000091.1:0-3689 GCA_045543635.1 Oscillospiraceae bacterium
CGGACCGACAAAATCACTGATATAATCTCCCGCATTTTTGCGGTTTAACATTTGGGTAGCGGCACCAACGATTTGAAAAATAATTGTCACGGTTCCCGCTTGACGGTTAAAATCTGCAACCGTGAGCGGAATGCGTTCGCTGTCCTCATCACAACGCAAGATAATAAACTGCCCCGCCTTTGCTTTTTTGGCTACCAGCGGTGCCTCAATTTCCATAAGCGTAACAGTAGGATTAAGCTCTCTTTTTGTTCGGATCTTATACATAGAAATCCAACCGGCCTCTTTTCAAATTTAATAGAACAAGTATAACACACCTATCTACTGATTTCAACACTCCCAAACCACTTTTCTTTTATTCTGCCTTTGCAGCCATTTTCTCACGATGCGGCTTCTTTAGCTTATAAAGCTCCTCAGCGGCAAGCCGCGTTTTGGCAACCGAAACACTGCTTTTTTTCGGGAAACAGTAATAAAGGCAATCGCGCTTGCCAATGCAGATAACATCTCCTATCTCATACCAGAAATAGTCGGCATAAAGTCCATAAGAGGAAAGCGGTTTTTGGGTGTAGCTGAGTTTTCCCTCACACCCCTCCAAGACGAAACCATTTTCATCATGCTGCAGCCTGCCTTCTCCTACCTTATAGACTGCCTTGTGGTTAACAAGCACCGCAATATCAACTTCCGTATCCAGCCTGTACTCGCCGTTTTGAATTTCCTTTCGCACGCTCTCGCGCTGCCAGCGGTACCAATCGGGAATATGAGTAAATTCACTCTCGCCCTCCAAGGCCTTAAGCTCACCCAATATGCTGAGGTGATACCTTTTTCCGCACTTATGGCAAACAAGCTCTGTTCCCTTGCCTTCCATAGCTCCTTCCTCTTTGCAGGCAGCACATTTGTAGAGAATTCGTTCAAGTCCCTCCGCGCGAAAGGGCTCGGTGATTTCTATATTATTCTGCTTTTGCCATGCAAATGCATCAAACGAAAAAGCATCATCAAGAACCTTGTCCAATTCCTCAACCGAAAGCTCTGCGATCTGCTCGCGCGTTAAAAGACAGCAAACCTCGGCACTTACCTTAACTTTTCTCAGTTTCAACCCATTATAAAGCGGGTCGCGGGAAAATGCGCCGCTTGTAATAATACTTACAACAGGAACATCCAACCGCTTCAAAAGTGCTCCTAAGCGGCGGGGCAATGCCGTGGCTGTGCCATCAAAGCTATAACTTGCTTCGGGGTACATTAGAACGCTACACTTTTTCTCTTTTAGGGCAAACTGCATATCACGAATAAGCTGAGTGTCACTGACAAACTTAGCGGTCGGAATACAGCCGATAAGCCGCATTAACAGCGACTTTCCTACAAATCCATCCGATGTGCAAACGATATTATAAGGGCGGGGATACAAAATTGCCGATGCGATCTTAAGGTCAATAAAACTGGAATGGTTCATTAAAATAAGGCAAGGCTCACCTTTTACCTTGTCCATTCCCTTTTCTGTGTAGGAAAATTTTGTTTTCCGCAAATCGGGCAAGGCAAGAACACGGATAAGGGTTCGAAACAAAATATTCGGCTTTAAGGGGTGCAGTTTTTTCTCCCTCTTAAGCTTCATAGCTTTGTCAAAATCAAGCTTTTTGGTTTTTATTTTCATAATCATTCTCCCGCAAATTATTCAAGAATCTTTCCTTAATTATATATGAAAATCTCACTCCTTGCAAGAGGTAGCTTTTTCAAGCATAAACTTCTGAATGGCAAAATAAAAACTGCCCAAGCTTTCATAAGAATAGCTCGGGCAGTTCAGCGAGGATATGACTATTAAAAATTTTACATCGGTATACCTGTGAAAAAGGTCCTTACAAGCCCGATAAAACAGACTATAAACCAAACAAGCTTTTTTGTTGCTTATTTAATTTGGTCTTTCCTTTTTTGTACCGCGCTTCTGCGAAAATCGGCCGGAGTTTTGTCCGTTTTCTTTTTAAACACACGGGAAAAATGTTGCACGGTTTTAAAGCCGCAACGGTATGAAATATCCTTAATGGGAATTTCGGTAAATGCAAGCAGCTTTTTGGCAAGCGAAACACGGTAGTTTGTCAGATATTCCATAACCGTACAGCCGGTTTGTTGTTTCATTAGCCTTGTTAATGTGGCATGATTTAAGTTGCCGCTTTTTGCAATATCGGTAAGCGTAAGCTCATCGGCATAGTGGCTCTCAATAAAAAGCATAACATCGCGCAGCTTGGAATCCGCGACCAAAAAGCCTATATCCTCAGGATACAGTGCATTTCCATGCCCCATTAAACCATACATTCTTTCCAACGCAATAATAATTTCCATAAAATAGGAACGCCCGCGGCAGGACCAATACCAATCGCGCTGATCGGTAAGCTCTCTCTGCATTTCACGGCAGGCACTGTCTATCTTTTCTATGTAGCTTTCGCTTATGGGAATAACATGCTGCCTGTTAATAAACGGACGCAGCAAAAACAAATCGTGGGTATGGGCAATATCCCCGTAAAACCCGGAACGAATAAGCTCAAAGCTCATATTGACATTAAGAAACTGCGGATGAAAATAGATTGCGTAATATTCTGCTTTTTTTCGGGAGATAATGTGCGGGTCACAGCTTTCATCAAAGCACATAAAGCAGGGAGCTGCTGCAGTTATGACCTCGGTGTCAACCTGAAAACTAAGCGTCCCCTTAAAAAGCACAATAAGCAGAAAACAACTGTTTTTTATCTTTATTTTCTCAAACTGATCATTTGTTACACATTTTACATAAGCAATTTTACCGCTGTTGTACCTTTTGCCGATTGTGACATGATCCATTTCATCACCCTGCCTTTTATCCATATTTTACCATATCATATAAATGCTTTCAACATTGCTTTTTTATCCAGTATAAAATATCTTTTATCTAATTTTAAATTTTCCTGTCGATTTTAGGCAAATATTACTCCCCCTTGACGAAAAAAAATCTAAAGACTATAATAAAACACATATTAAATTTATGTTTTTTGGAGGAAAATCATGGCAACAGAGCTGTACCTTATTCGCCATGGCGAAAGCCTCGGCAACCGGGAAAAGCGTTTTCTCGGTCACACCGACTGGGACCTTACCGAGCGCGGATACATGCAGGCAAAATGCGCCGCCTCTTTTTTTTCGGACATTGCTGTGGACGCAGTCTACGCAAGCGACCTGATGCGCGCCTTTCACACAGCCAAAGCAATTGCTGATACCAAGGGGCTTACCGTTACTCCTGAAAAGGGGCTTCGAGAGATCTTCGCGGGGGACTGGGAACGAATGAAATATGACGACATCTCCCAAACCTATCCCGAGCTTTGGAAAAACTGGCAAAATGCCAATACCCCTGATATTGAAACTACAAACGGTGAAAGGGTTTCGCAGCTGCTAGACCGCGTATATGACACACTATTGCGCATCGCAAAAGAACATGACAAACAATCGGTAGTTATCGGCTTGCATGCGACCCCCATTCGCGTTATGATCAATAAGATCTCGGGCAGGGAGCTTGACAGCCTTTGCGATACCCCTTGGGTAGCCAATGCTTCTGTCACTAAACTTATTTTTGAAAACGGCGTTTTTTCCATTGCTTTTGTAAATGAATGCACTCATCTGGGCACCATTAAAACAGTTCTTCCCTCCGGCGTTTAATTTTTGTGCAAAAAACCCTGCCGTAT
>JAZQMT010000092.1:0-17399 GCA_045543635.1 Oscillospiraceae bacterium
GCTGAGAGAAGCTTTCTTTTCTGCGGATTGACAGTGTCTCTGGCTCCGTTTGGCACCGACAGGCTTTGACGCTCTTTTCGGCGCTGGCTATTTTTGTTCTGCCGAATAAGACTGTTTACATTCTGCGTAACCGCCTGAGGAGAAACCGAAAGCTTGTTTGAAATGCGCGAAATATAGACATCGCGCTCAATAGCATTGGAAATGCCTGCCAAAATCTGTGAGGCTTCCTTAAGTGCTTGAACTTTGCCGTAATCAGTGTCGGTATCATGTCTTTTTAAAATAGCATCCAGCTCGTTCTCCACTGCGCTAACGCTTTGGGACATAAGCATGGAAAAACGCTTACTGCCATATTTCTTTATATACTCGTCCGGGTCTTTTGCACCCTGAAGCTTTAATATTTTGGTGTTTAAGCCTGCGGCATCAATAAGTGAGAAAGCACGCCGTGCGGCTTTTTGGCCAGCCTCGTCCGAGTCGGTTGCAATAATAATACTCGGAACATATTTTGCCATGATACGCACCTGATTGTCGGTAAGCGCTGTGCCCAGCGGGGCAACTGCGTTATCAAAGCCTGCCTGATGCAAGGATATGACATCCATATATCCTTCGCAGAGAATGAAAAACCTTTCTTTTCCTGATTTTGCAAGCTCGTCCGCAAAAAGGGAGGATTTTGCATAGTTTAGGGCATAAAGGTTTCGGCTTTTAACAAAAACTGCCGTTTCGGGGGAGTTAATATATTTGGGACCCTTATCCTCCACCGAAAGCTTTCTGCCACCGAATGCAATAACATTTCCCCGAAGGTCAATGATAGGGAACATCAGGCGATTTCTAAAAAAGTCAACAAAATTACCTTTTTGTGTGCGCGTGGCAATACTGGCAGCCGCCATTTCGGCATCGGTAAACCCTTTTTTTCGAAGATGCTTGATAAGGCTGTCCCAACTGTCGGGCGCGTAGCCTAAGCCAAATCGAGTAATAGTCTTTTTATCAAGTGCACGCTGCTCAAGATATTCTCTGGCGGCACTTCCTTGCGGCGAGTTTAATGCCGCATGGAAAAAGCGAGCAGTTTCACGGTTTATTTCTAAAATGCGGTTTTTAAGCCGCGTGGCACCATCATCAATCGTTTCCTCAGGAATCTGCATGCCCACCTTTTGGGCAAGAAAAGCCACTGCTTCGGGATAGGAGAGATTTTCTGATTTCATGATAAAGGTGATAACATCTCCGCCTGCCCCGCAACCAAAACAGTAGAAAAGCTGTTTGTCGGGGGAAACACTGAAAGAGGGGGTTTTTTCACTATGAAACGGACAGAGACCGGTAAGCCTGCGCCCCTGTTTTTTCAGAACAACATATTGGGAAATAATGGATTCGATGTCACAGCGAGCTCGCAACTCGTTTAAAAAGTCTTCCGAAATTCGCATAATTTCCCTCCTTGCATTTATTAAAGAACCGACCAAGCTTTAGGGATAACAAGCTCCTCATAAAATTTTATTGCATAATTATCGGACATGCCGGCAATATAATCGCAGACAGCGCGAGGCAGCCCGTCCCTGTCGGAAATGGCAAGGTATTGCTCCGGCAACCGATCAGGATTTGACAAAAAATAAGAATAAAGATATTTTATAATATCCATTGCTTTTCCCTCCTCGCCTTTGGCGATCGGGTTGCTGTAAACAGCCTCGTACATAAACGCATGCAGAATGTCAAAGCACTCTCTTATATCGGACGGCATTTTTATACTGCGCGTTTCATCGGTAACAATGGCAGAAATGAGCGCAGAAATTCTTTTTGAAGTGGTGCATCCGAGAAGCTTGATGGGTTTTTGGGGCAAATCATCCATCGTAATGATGCCGCCATGAATGGCATCATCAATATCGTGATTGATATAAGCAATTTTATCTGCAATTTCGATAATGCGCCCTTCAAGCGTACAGGCAACGGCATCGGTATGGCAAAGAATTGCATCGGCAACTTCGGCGGTGAGGTTAAGCCCCTCTCCGTCTTTTTCCAGCTTTTGTGCTGTGCGAACGCTCTGCTGATAATGCTTAAATCCACATTCAGCAACCTGATTTAAGGCTCTTTCCCCCGCATGTCCGAAAGGAGTATGGCCCAGATCGTGCCCCAAAGCGGCAGCCTCGGCAAGATCCTCGTTTAAGCGCATGGCTCTTGCAATGCTGCGGGCAATTTGCGAAACCTCAAGGGTGTGGGTAAGACGGGTGCGGTAATGGTCACCCTCAGGGGCTAAGAAAACCTGTGTTTTGTGCTTTAAGCGGCGAAAGGATTTGCTGTGAATAATGCGGTCGCGATCACGTTGAAAACAGGTGCGAAACTCGCAAGGCTCCTCAAAACGTTCCCTGCCGCGGCTGCTTTTGGAAAGGCAGGCATCAGGTGCAAGGGTGTTTTGCTCCATAAGCTCTGTTTGCTCTCGTACATTCACAAAAAGCCCTCCTTTCGGGGATATAAACGCCAAAATGCTGCGTGAAAAAACTTTTTCGCGCAGAAAAATAAAATAAACAATTTTCCAATATTAAATTATAACATAAATTTATTCAAATGTCAAAGAATACCTGATTTTTCCTTTCGATTTTTGCGGCAGCGGCAGTTAAATCAATAAGGTCGGTAATCAGTTTTTCGGTATCAGCGGCGGGAGAAAACACAGTAAGTGTTACTATATCAGAAAAATCATTGCTGATAACGGATGTTCCTGCTGACATCAAAAAGGGAGATACCCGCCCATAAAGATTATATGGCAACGATATACAGAGAATGTCTCCCCATGTTCTCTTGATAATTTTTGCGGCGGCAACAGCATCGCAGGCGCCCTTGGAATAGGCTCTCGTCAGCCCTCCTGTGCCAAGCAGAATTCCGCCGAAATACCGAACAGTGGCAAGCGCCACATTATAAAGCTCTTTGTGAATTAAAACTTCGAGAGTGGGCATACCCGCTGTTCCTTGTGGCTCACCCGCGTCACTAAAGCGTTTTATCTGTCGGTCAAGAAGGCTGTAAGCGTAAACCACGTGTGCAGCTTCGCGATGTTGTGCTGAAACTTTGGCGATAAAAGCCGTTGCTTCTTGCTCGCTGCAAACAGGGGCAAGATACGTAAGAAATCGGGATTTCTTTTCGGTGAACTCAGAAAATGCCTCTGTGGCAACGGTTTTATAGTCTTTCACCTGAAAAAATCCTCCTTTATTCATAAATTGGAAAAGGGCAAAAAGGGCTGTCTTAAAAAAGACAGCCCTTTCTTTTTTACAAAACTTATTTGTCCATGCCAAAGCGCTTTTTAAATCTGTCAACACGGCCGCCGGTATCAACCAGCTTCTGTCTGCCGGTGAAGAAAGGGTGGCACTTGGAGCAAATTTCAACACGAATCTGGTCAGCAGTAGACTTGGTCTCGAAAGTTGCACCACAGGCACATTTAACGGTTACGGTTTTGTAATCGGGATGGATGTCCTTTTTCATGAATTTTCACCTCTTTTAAATTTTGCGGTCTGACTGCTTCTGCTTAAACAAGCTATCCACCTGTTCTATTAAGCATTCCCCGCGCAGTAGCTGCCCGCCGATAGCATAAGATTTTGCTCATGCGTGCGAAACAAAAATATTATATCACAGCTTTGTTTTTTTTGCAAGTGTTTTTTATCGAATAATTATTTCGTCTCTGGCGGGACCATTAGAGACCATTGCAAACTTAAATCCAATCTCTTTTTCAATAAACTCAATGTAGTTTCTGCAGTTTTCAGGCAGATCCTCATATTTTTTAATTCCGCTGACATCGCATTTCCAGCCGGGCAAAGAAACCAAAACAGGCTTTGCCTTTTCAAGAAGGGGAGTAACAGGGAAATCGCGGGTAACCTTCCCGTCAATCTCATAGCCTACGCAGACTTTGAGCTCGTCCAGATAACCGAGTGCATCAATAACAGTAAGAACAGCATGGGTGGTTCCCTGAACTTCGCAACCGTAACGGGTGGCAACAGCATCAAACCAACCCATTCTGCGGGGGCGGCCGGTGGTAGCGCCATACTCGCCTCCGTCTCCTCCGTGTTTGCGCATTTCCTCTGCTTCCTCACCGAATATCTCGCTGACGAATGCGCCCGCGCCGACGGCAGAGGAATATGCCTTGACAACGGTATAAACCTCACGAATCGCATAGGGGGGAACACCGGCACCTGCGCAGCCGTAGCCCGCGATGGTGTTGGAGGAGGTAACCATGGGATAAATCCCGTGGTCAGCATCCTTCAGTGTTCCGAGTTGACCTTCTAAAAGAACCGTCTTGCCGGCTTTTTCAGCCTCATAAACAAGCTTGCGAACATCACCGACATAGGGGGCAATGCGCTCTTTCCACTGCATCAGCTTGTCAAAAATGGCTTTGGGGTCAAGAGGTTCTTTATTGTAAAGGTTTTTTATGAGAATGTTTTTAACTTGGAGCACAGATTCGATTTTATTCATCAGGCGCTCTTCATCAAAAAGCTCACAAACCTGAAAACCGATTTTAGCATATTTATCAGAATAGAAGGGAGCAATACCCGATTTGGTCGAGCCGAAGCTTGCCTTGCCGAGTCTCTCCTCCTCGTAAACATCAAACAATACATGGTAAGGCATGACCATCTGGCAACGCTCAGAAACCATGATTTGCGGAGCGGGAACGCCCTTGGAAACGATACCTTCGATTTCGCCGAGCAGTTTTTCAACATCAAGGGCAACGCCATTGCCGATACAGTTGATAACGCCGGGATTAAAAACACCCGAGGGGAGAGTGTGCAGAGCAAACTTTCCGTATTCGTTTTTAATGGTATGCCCCGCATTTGCTCCGCCCTGAAAACGGACAACAATGTCCGCATCCTTTGCGAGCATATCGGTGATTTTACCTTTTCCTTCGTCGCCCCAGTTGGCGCCGACTACTGCTTTAACCATTTAAAAGTCATCCTTTCAAGGAATTTTTAACAAATTACATTTCCTATTTTAGCGTTCTTCGCGAAAATATGCAAGCCCTAAATGTGCCGGAGGCTGATTTTCTCTCTTTTTGCGAATACTTATGATAATCAAAACAACGATAGTAACCACATAGGGAAGCATTTTAATAAGCTCCTTGGCGCTGCTGGAAAGGCCGGGAATGTAAACACAGATAATGTAAAGTCCGCCGAAAAGGAAGGAGCTTAAAATTGCCGAGCTGGGTTTCCAGATGGCGAAAATTACAAGTGCGACAGCCAGCCAGCCGCGATCACCAAAACCATTATTTGTCCATGCGCCGGCAGTGTAATCCATAACAAAATAAAGTCCGCCGAGACCGGCAATGGCACCGCCAATGCAGGTAGAAAGATATTTGTAAAGCGAAACATTGATTCCGGCGGCATCGGCTGTGGCGGGGTTTTCTCCGACAGCGCGCAGGTTGAGACCAATTCTTGTACGGTTGAGTACATACGATGCAATCATTGCTATAATAATTGCAAGATAGGCAAGGAAACCAAACGAAAGAAAGGTTTCTCCGAAAATGCCGAGTTTGCTTGCAAAGGGGAGAGAGGTTTTGTAGTAGGTTCCGGTTGCGAGCAGGGAAATGGAGCCTGTCTCTCCGAAGAAGCTTAGAAGGGAACCGCCGAAAAAGTTTCCGATTCCTATTCCGAAGGTAGTAAGCGCGAGGCCGGTAACATTCTGATTTGCGCGCAGGGTAATCGTCAGGAAACTGTAAATGAGAGCGAGAATGGCAGAACCGAGGATACAAGATAAAAAGGGAATAAGGATACAGAGCGCGGCATTGGGATTGTCGGTGGATCTCTCGTAGAGATACCCTCCGATAATTCCGGAGATACCGCCGATATACATAATTCCCGGAATACCGAGGTTTAAGTTGCCGCTCTTTTCGGTGATAATTTCGCCAACGGCACCGTAAAGCAGAGGAATTCCCTGAATAATGGCGGCGTTTATAAAATTAAAAAGTACTTCCATTATTTAACCTCCCTGTGCTTTTTGTGAATGTTTATTTTATAGTGAATGAAAAACTCACATCCAATGATAAAGAAAAGAATAATTCCGGTTAAAATATCAGCAACACTTTGATTTAAGCGAAAAGCAGTTGCAATCTCTCCGGCACCTTTTTGCAGGAATACGATCAGGAACGATGTGATTACCATTAAGATGGGGTTAAACTTAGCAAGCCATGAAACCATGATGGCAGTAAATCCCATACCGCCTGCAATGCCTGTTGAAATGGTGTGATTGGTTCCCGAAACGAGCAAGAAACCCGATAGTCCGCATAATCCGCCTGAAATAGCCATTGTGCGAATAATAACCTTTTTAACATTTATTCCGATATAGCGTGCGGTGTTTTCGCTCTCGCCGACAACCGAGATCTCATAGCCTTGCTTGCTGTATTTGAGGTAAATGAACATCGCAATGGTGAGAAGCGCAACGATAAGGATGTTAAGCAGGTATTTCTGCCCGAAAATTCTCGGAAGCCAACCTGCCTCGGAGGATTGATTGATAATTCCCATAACACTGGAACCATTTGGCACCCACACCATGATGAAAAACGATACCAGTTGAATGGCGACATAGTTCATCATAAGGGTAAAGAGACTTTCATTTGTGTTTAAATATGCCTTGAAAACGGCTGGAATGAGCCCCCAGATAACACCGGCGAGGATACTTGCAGCGAGCATAACGATTATCATAAGCACAGGATTCATACTGTCCTTTATGTAAAACATGCAAGCAGCAGTTGCAAGTCCGCCTACAAGCACCTGCCCTTCGGCACCGAGATTCCAAAAACGCATTTTAAATGCAGGAGTAACAGCAAGAGAAATGCATAAAAGCATGGTAAGGTTTTGAAAAAGCACCCAGGTTTTTTGTTTGGAGCCAAAGCTGCCTTTAAACATCTCAGCATAAACTTCAAGCGGATTGTAGCCTGTGAGCACAACCGTGACCAGCGCGCAAACGATAAGTGCCAAAATAATGGCTGCTGCGCGAATAGCCCAGGATTTATACCATATCATGCTTTCGCGTTTGGTAATGTTAAACAGAGGCTCGTGAGTTTTGTATTCAGGTTTCTTCATCAGTTTGCACCTCCCGCTTGCGGACTCTGTTCTCTATGAACAGTCTTGGTCATAAGCAGACCGATTTCTTCTTTGGTGGCAGTTCTTGCGTCAACTATTCCGGTGATTTGCCCCGAACCGATAACTAAAATTCTGTCACAAAGCTCTAAAAGAACATCGAGGTCTTCGCCGACAAAAATAACCGCAACACCGTTTTCTTTCTGCTGGTTTAAAAGATTGTAAATGGTATAGGAAGAGTTAATATCAAGTCCTCGAACGGGATAAGCCGCCATAAGAACGGTGGGAGAGGATGCAATCTCTCTGCCGACAAGCACCTTTTGAACATTACCGCCCGAAAGCTGGCGGACGGGGGTTGCAGCACTGGGAGTTACGACCTCAAGGTCGGATATGATGCGCTCGGCAAGGTCTTTGGGAGCTTTGCGCTCTAAAAACATTGTTTTTCCCTTGCTGTAACTGCGGAGCATCATATTGTCAACAATGTCCATGTTTCCGACAAGGCCCATGCCGAGTCTGTCCTCAGGGACAAAGGAAAGACGGACACCCAGTTCCCTTATTTGCATGGGCGTTTTGTCCCTCAGGTTGTCGTGGCTGCCTGTTTTGGGGTTGTTGTATGTAATGCTGCCGCTGTCAAGATGCTGGAGACCTGCAATAGCCTCTAAAAGCTCACGCTGACCGCTTCCCGCAATGCCCGCAATACCAAGGATCTCGCCGCTTTTAGCGGTAAAGGATACATCATCCAAAAGCTTAACTCCCTCGCGGCTTAAACAGTCAATATTTTCAACAATAAGCCTGTCCTCACAGCCTTTAGGCTCACTTCTGTGAATATTTAAGGAGATTTTCTTTCCTACCATCATTTCGGTAAGCTCTGATTCATTCGTTTCCTTTGTGTTCACTGTGCCGACGTATTCACCCTTGCGTAAAACAGAAACTCTGTCTGAAAGAGAAAGCACCTCATGCAGCTTATGGGTTATGATGATAATAGCCTTGCCGTCATCACGCATGCGGCGCAAAATCGAGAAAAGCTTTTCTGTTTCCTGCGGGGTTAAAACAGCGGTGGGCTCATCGAGGATAAGAATGTCAGCTCCGCGGTAAAGAACCTTGATTATTTCAACAGTCTGCTTTTCGGAGACGGACATTTCGTAGATTTTTTTCATAGGGTCAATATCAAACCCGTATTTATTGCTGATTTCTCCGATTTTTTTAGAAGCCTCTTTAACACTGAATTTATCCTTTTCCCGAAGACCTAAAATAATATTTTCGGTTGCCGAAAAAACATCAACAAGCTTAAAATGCTGATGTATCATGCCGATCTTGTGAGTAAACGCATCTTTAGGGGAGCGGATAACAACCTCGTTGCCGCCTATAAATATTTGTCCCTCGTCGGGATAATAAATTCCCGAGATTATATTCATCAGGGTGGTCTTTCCGCTTCCGTTTTCGCCGAGCAGAGATAGGATCTCGCCGTGATTTACCGATAGACTGACATTGCTATTGGCAATAACGCTGCCGAATTTCTTGGTAATGTTCTTAAGTTCAATCGCCGCAGTGTTCAATAGGTTTCATCCTTTCAGAGATTGGTTTTCAAAACAAAAGCCTGTTTTTCTTTTCAAAATCAATCGTAAAAATAAAAGAAATCAAGGCGGAGCGTTTTCGCGCTCCGCCTTAAAATTACGAAAACTTATTCGCTGATGCCGTCAATATACATGATAGCGAAATAAGGAGCGGATCTCTTGGTGGATTCGGTGAGTTCACCGTCTTTGATAACTTCGGTATCAGGAGTGAACTTGTCATCGGTAACAACATCTGCAAGATAGCTTTCAAGCTTCTTGCCTTCAACGGTGAAGTTAGCGGTATCAAATACCTTAATCTTGCCGTCAACAAGATCCTGCTTAACAGCGTCGAGTTTAGTCTGGGTGTCCTTTGCAGCAACAGTGGTGTTGAGCTCGGTGAGCTTAACCATTCCGTCTTCAATGCTTCCGCAATAGTCAACAGGGATAGAGCCACCGTTGAGAGCGGTATTAATGATCATCTTAAAGTAAGGAGTCCAGTCAATCTTGGAAGAGATGAGAGCGGTGGTGGGAGCCATGCTGATGGTGCTGATGTTGTAGGCAACATTAGGAACCTTTTTCTCTTCGCAAGCTTTAGGAGCGCCCTCAGAGTCAGCATGCTGGCTGATGAGAACACATCCGGAGTTGATGAGGTTGAGAGCTGCCTCACGCTCAAGTGCGATGTCAAACCAAGAGTTAGTGTAGGTAACCTTCATGGTTGCGCTGGGGCAAACAGATTTTGCACCGAGATAGAAGGAAGTAAAGCCCGAAATAACCTCAGCATAGTTCCAAGCGGCAACATAACCGATTTTAGCCTGTTCAGCAGTGATCTTTTTCGCTTCGATCATTTCATTGAGCTTTAAGCCTGCTGCAACGCCTGCGAGGAAGCGGCCCTCGTAGATGGAAGCGAAAGCGTTGTGATAGTTTCCGAGTTTTTCGGTTTGAGCTCTGGTGCCGGTGGCGTGGCAGAACTGAACCTTGGGATACTCTTTAGCAGCCTGGATCATGTAGGTCTCGTGGCCGAAGGAGTCAGCAAAGATGATGTCGCATCCTGCTTCAACAAGCTCGGAAGCTGCAGTGTAGCAAGCCTCGTCCTCATTGATGTTGACTTTGATAAGAACCTGCTCGTCTTTAAGACCAAGGTCTTTTTGAGCCTGTTTCATAGCCTGGATAAAGTTGTTGTCATAGGTAGAGTTTTCATCATGCAGGCAGATAAGACCGATCTTGAAGTCATTTTTTTTAACAGCCTCCATAACATCGGCAACGGTTTTCTCAACTTGGTCAATGGAGAGAACGGTTTCGGTTTTGCCGGCGCCGGAAGAGGTGCCCTGGTTGTCGTTGCAACCGGTGAATGCAACGCACATGGTAAGTGACATTGCGAGGGTGAGAAGAAGTGCGGAAATCTTTTTCATGTTTTTACCTCCTAAAATTTTATGTAAAAATTTTACATACAACTTAATCACGGAAGATGACGGTATCATCGGTCATGCTTTCGATCATGGCAAGGCTCTCAACGCGAATGCCCTGCGCTCTGAGCTTGTCCCCACCGCCCTGATAGGTCTTTTCAATGGCAATGGCGCATCCCGCAACAGAGGCTCCCGACTGATTTACAATGTCGATAAGTCCGTTAAGCGCACCGCCGACAGCAAGAAAATCGTCAACAATAAGAACACTGTCATCGGGAGAAAGAAATTGTTTTTCAACAACCATGTTGTAGTAGTTTCCGTGCGTATAGGAGTGAACGCGCGAGCAGTAAACCTCGCCGGCAAGATTGGTGGATGCATGTTTTTTTGCAAAAAGCACCGGAAGCTCCATCACAGCACCGAAAGCTGTTGCAATAGCAATTCCCGATGCCTCAACCGTTAGTATCTTGGTAATGCGCTCGCCCTCATAGAGCCGCTGCACCTCGCGCCCCATCTCTGTAAGCAGGTTTATGTCAAGCTGATGATTTAAAAAGCTGCCCACCTTTAAGATGTTTCCGGGGAAAACAACTGCATCTTTTAGGATACGCTCTTTTAGAAGTTTCATACATGCACCTCAAAAAATAAAAAAACAGACTTATATTGTAAGTCTGGCTAAAATCATTCGGACCGTTTAGCCGGAATGTATTGAAAATATATTCGCTTTTTCGACAAAGTTATTGTACCATTCTGCAACCAAACTGTCAATAAAAAATGAAAAAATTGAGAAAATAAAAACACAAAAATAAGGACAGAGCACATTTTGGCGCTCTGTCCGTTAGGTTGTATCTCAAGGGTGCACAACAGGAGGCCTTTTTTCTGCGTGTGGCGACCTATGCCTGCGGGCAGACGGGCTGCTGTTCATTGTGTCTTTATGAGACTGATAGCGAGCTGCTTGGGTGGAAAACAGCTTGTAGTATTTGCCGCCCAGTGCCATAAGCTCCCCATGGCTTCCCATTTCAGCAACACAGCCGTTTTCCAAAACAATAACGGTGTCAGCAGTCGTTGCGCTTGAAAGCCTGTGTGAAACAAAAATACTGGTCTTTCCCGCTCGCAGCTTGTCAAATTGGTTGTATATCTCCTGCTCGGCAATGGCATCAAGCGAGGCGGTCGGCTCATCGAGAATGAGAATGTCGGCATCGGAATAAAACGCCCGCGCAACCGAAAGCTTTTGCCATTGACCGATGGAAAGTTCGGTGCCGTCCTGCTCGAAAAAGCGGGTGAGCGGTGTATCGTATAAACGGGGCAGATTTTCTATAAAGGTATTCGCTCCTGAATTTTTTGCGGCTTCTGTAATGTTATTATCATTTTTCTCTTTATAGATACTGCCGAATGCAATATTGTCCCCCGCGGTTTCGGCATATTTTCCGAAATCCTGAAAAATGATGCCGAAAAGCCGATACAGTTCGCGTGTGTCATATTCTCGAATATCCCTGCCATCAAGCAGGATAACACCCTCGGTGGGGTCATAAAGCCGAGTGATGAGCTTTATCAGCGTAGTCTTTCCCGCGCCGTTTAGGCCGACAAGTGCCACCGTGCTGCCTTCATGAATCGTGAGGTCCATATTGCGTATCACATAGTTTTCCGAACCCGGATATTGAAAGGAAACATTTTTCAGCTCAATGGTGTGACCGCAGCGGGTTTTGGGAGAGATAGGCTCTATAGCAGTGGATTTTATTTTTTGCTCCTCTTTCATGAAAAGAATCATATTATCAATGAAAAGCGAACCTTCGTAAATGGTGGCGGTAACACTGATAACGGCGGCAAGTGCAGAGGATATGGAATTAAGCGCGCCTGTGTAGACCGAGTAATCTGCAATCCGGGTAACATTTGTGGCAATCATGTAAAACAGAGCACCGTTCATAACCGTTGTTGCCAGAGATAGCAGGATATTCCAAGCGTGCTCCTGCCAAATAAGTTTTTTTATGCCCTTAAAATAGCCCTTAAAAACCTCGGTATATTTTCCAATCAATAAATCGGAAAGATCGAACAGACGAACCTCTTTTACCATGTCCTTGTTCACTAAAAGGTCACTGTAATAGGACATTTTCCGTCTGTCTTTGGAACGGCGAAACATATAATTAAAGTTTTTGCGGCGGAAATGGAAGGAAACTGCCGCGCTGATAACCGTTAGTATAATGAAAAGCAAAAAGAATACCATTCCCGAGGGAGGCAGCTTGTTGAGGATTATAACCAAAACGGCAAAATAGCTTACCATAGAAATAATTTTTGAAATAAGCTCAAAAGTAGAACGCAAAATATTAACGGGGCGCATGCCTGCTTCGCGGTTGGCATTTTCCAAGCGTTCATAAAAATCAGGCATATCAAAGGATGCCAAGTCCAGCGTTTTTGCTTTGTTCATGATTTTAAGCTTAACATGATTGGTAACCGCTTCGCCGGCAATGCGAATAAGCATACCGTAAAGTCCGCTTGTCAGGGTGTTTAAAAACAGGTAACCGAACTGTAAAACAAGCGGAATGATGAGGTTAACCTCCAAGGTGAAGCTTTTTACAATACTATCCAAAAGATGTGCCGAGATAAGGGTTCCGACAAGTGGCATAATACCATTGTAAACCGTCATTAAAATCATAAAGAATAAAAGCCAGGGCTGTGTTTCCCAAACTAATTTAAATATGTAAAATAATCTGTAAATCGTCCCACCGACGGTCTTTTTCAAATACTGCGGAACTTCTTTAAAACTTTTGGGTTTGGGAACCTTAAATCGGTCATTCATTTGTGAGGGCGGCGGTCCGTACCCATTTTGCATGATACCACCTCTTTTTTCTTTATAATATAATTGTAAAGCATAAGAGGGTCTAAAATCAAGGGAATAAAAAAATTTTACATTTAAAAACAGAGGATGCTTTTAGGCTATCCTCTGTTTGGTTTCATTATTTTAAGTATTTAGCGGCAAAAGCAGAATATTGTTCTTTGAAATACGGGCTTTCTGCTTTCATTGCACGAAGAGATTGGTGAAGATTTAGGTTGTTGTTCTCGGCGTCAATAACACAGCCGGCGATATTGGAGCAGTGGTCGGAGGTGCGCTCTAAATTGGTTAGAATATCAGACCAAACAAAGCCTGTCTCGATGCTGCAAGCGCCCTGTTGTAAACGCATGGTGTGGTTGTTGCGCATAAGCTCTTTGAGGTTGTCGATAACCTGCTCAAGAGGCTCAACGGTAGCGGCTGCCTGCATATCGTTGTTTATAAAAGCGCTGCGGGAAAGCTCAAGGATCTCTTCGGTTGCTTTTGTGAGGTTGGAAAGCTCGGTGCAGGCGTCTTCCGAGAAGGTGATCTCCTTATTTCTCATTTCCTCTGCCGAGTCAACGAGGTTTACTGCATGGTCGGAAATGCGCTCAAGGTCGCCGATTATTTTTAAAAGCTTGGCAGCTTCGGCACTGAGCCTGTCGCTGATGCGTAGGGCGCTGAGTTTAACAAGATATGTTCCGATAATGTCTTCGTAATGGTCAGTTCTGTCCTCCGCTTCGCGAACCGACTCTGCAAGCTCGGGAGTATAACCGTTTAAGCAGCGCATACCATTTTTCAGTGAATTAATGGCACCGTCTGCCATGTCTGAAGCAAGAGAAAAGCAGCGTTCAAGCGCAACCGAAGGGGTAGCGAGCAGGCGCTCATCAAGCTCGGTGATGGTATCAGGCTTTTTGGTATCGGGCACAAGCTTGTATGCAAGCTTTTCAAGAAGAGAGGACATGGGCAGCAGCAGAATGGTACAAGCAATGTTGAACACCGAGTGGGCAACTGCAATGCCGGCAAGGGAAGCCGACTCATCAAAGAGTGCAGGAGCAATAGTAGCGTTTACAATGCTGAATACAGTAAGCCAAACTGCTGTGCCGATAACATTAAAGGAAAGGTGAACAAGCGCGGCGCGCTTTGCATTGCGGTTGGTTCCGAAAGAGGAGAGAATAGCAGTGATACAGGTGCCGATATTCTGTCCCATAATGATAGGAATAGCCGCTCCGTAGGAAACAGCGCCGGTTGCGGCAAGCGCCTGCAAAATACCAACAGAAGCTGAGCTGGACTGAATGATAGCGGTGAGAACTGCACCTGCAATAACACCAAGCAGGGGGTTTTTAAACATAAGGAAAAGATTTTGGAAAGCAGGGACATCTGCAAGCCCTGAAACCGCGCCTGTCATGGTATCCATGCCGAACATTAAAACGGCAAAACCGAGGAGAATGGTTCCGGTGTCCTTCTTTTTGTTGCTTTTACAGAACATGTAAAGAACAATACCGATCAGCGCCAGAATGGGGGTGAATGATGTGGGCTTTAAAAGCTTTACAAACATGTTGCCGCTGTCAATACCGCTGAGGCTTAATATCCAGGATGTTATAGTAGTACCAATATTGGCTCCCATGATAACATTGATAGCCTGCCGCAGGGTCATAAGCCCCGAGTTTACAAAGCCAACGACCATAACAGTGGTGGCAGAGGAACTTTGGATAACAGAGGTAACACCCAGCCCTGTAAAAAGACCTGCCATTTTGTTTGTGGTCAATTTTCCAAGGAGCGATTGAAGTTTACCTCCTGCGCGGCGTTCCAAGGCTTGTCCCATAAGGTTCATTCCGAAAAGGAAGAGACAAAGGCCGCCGATGAGTGTCAGTGCGTCAAAAATTGTCATTTTTCTTAACCTACCTTTACATTTAATTTTCTGAATTTATATATGTACACCTGCCGTTGTTAAAAGAGGCCGGCAGGACTGTTTTTAAAGAAATCCCAAACTCCCCCATTTTATATAAATAATAACAAAAAATCAAGAAAAAATCAAGATAAAAATATAATTTTTAGGCGGTTTTATAATACAAATTTTCTCAATACAGAACAAAGCGAGGTGAAATCCACCTCGCTTTTGATATGTGTGTACAGATGAATTTATTGCAAGGCAACTCTAAAAATAGGCAGTTCCGTTTTTTCTAAAGCTTCAACTGCCGCAATTAGAGCTGTGGGAGAGCAGTTGCCAAAATCAACATGTATGTATATCCCTCTTGGGTGATCACCGTCTGGTAAACTATCAATATCAGAAACATAATGAATAGGTTTCAAAAAATGGCGTTTGTTATATTGGCTTACAAATTGCTCCAAGGCACTAACGGCGGTTGTGATTTGTTCTTGTGTCGGTTGGGCATCCAAAATGATTTCAAAAATCACATCTGGATAACCTTCGCAGTAGGCATCTACTTTAAATGAATTGAAACTTTCTAATTTTTCTATAATCGGGTCTGCCATAAAATAACCTCCTAGAGAAAACTTTTATTTATTATATCACAACCACACTAAAAAGTAAATTGATGCAGTATAAATTCCCTTTAATCACAAATACTAACATCACGATTTGAAATTAAAGGAGATTTATATATGAAAGCAACAGGTATTGTACGCCGTATAGAGGCTTGTGATATAATAGGGCAAATTGCCTAAAATATGCATAAACATTAGGGTTTTCGCTGGTTTGCCCCATTGAACGCATTGGTGTCAAAACGAGGTTTTGGGCGGTCTTAATACATAGCAAAAGCGAGGTGAATTTCACCTCGCTTTTGTGGTTTGTTAAAGTGTTTTTATTAAATATAGTTTGCGAATTCGCAATGCCATAAGAGAAGAAAAAATCAGTATACCGCAGCTAAAAAGTAAAGAATCGCAAACAACGAAAAAGAGAAACAATTTGTATGATGTGATTTCCCTAATAATCTCACCGTGATTAACTATGTAATATAACCCACCTATTGTTTCGGGACCGCCGCCAGCTACTAATAAAGATATTCCACTTAAGGCTGAAAAAACAATTGAAATAAGCAACGATATATTCAAGCAAATATCCAAAAATTTAGGTTTGATTTTTACCTCGGGTATAGCGTTGGTGTCACCAAAAGCCTTTGAAATAATTCCTTGGATTAAAACAGATGTAAAAATTCCAACAACCCAAATTCCAGAAACTTCAAAGAAAAACGGTATAATAATAAAACAAATATTTATAATCCAAGTTAGCAGAGAAAAATAATATATAAACTTATTGATGGGTTTTGCTTTCTTTTCCACAGTATCACCTCTGCATATTTATTATATCACAACTAGCTTAAAAAGTAAATTCAAGCAGTATAAATCTCCTCAAAATACAGATAATAACAACACAATTTGTAAATTAAGGAGAAATGAATATATGAAAGCAACAGGAATAGTTCGTAGAATAGAGGAATGCGTTATAATAGGGCAAATTGCCTAAAACATGCATAAACATTGGGGTTTTCGCTGGTTTGCCCCATTGAACGCATTGGTGTCAAACAGGGCTTTCGGCGTTTTTTATACATAGCAAAAGCGAGGTGAAATTCACCTCGCTTTTATGTTAAAACTCGTTTATATTATTCTTGATGTATGTAACTACTTTTTCTTGTAATGCAGGCAACTCATAATATTTATCATCAAATGAATCAAAGTCAAACCGCTTGGCTTGCTTTATGTATCCTCGCTTACTAAAAATTTTAAAAGATTCAAGGTCAGAAACATCAATATTGTTTGTTGTAATAAATTCCTCAAAAAGAATTAGATGTTCTTGTGCACCAACACTTTTTAGCGATTCACTAACATACGGTGCAACAATTTTTGATGAGTTTACGAAAAATTGGCAAAGACCACCATTTTGAATTTCTGAATCAAACAAGCCTAAAACATAAACTGTTTTGCGAGCACCTGTAAATTGCTCTAATTCTTTATCCTCGTCCTCGGCTTCTACTGCAATATCAATGTTTTGAAAATAGATAGTTTCAAATAAATCGTCATCCGAAAGGGATAATAAATCTTCGCCATGTAATTGTCTGTTTTCTTCTTGCGTTTCCATTATCTCGGATAAAAAAGCCATTGGGTCGCTAGACAATTTTTCCATCATTTCATTAAATTCAGGGTCATCGTCAGAGCGATAATTCATAATATTTTGCATGCGAAATGCACCAACCAAAGCAACTATCAGATTTGAAACAATTAAAAACAAACCTATATAAAAACAAATGTTAGACCATATTGCACCAACTATAATCAGGATTATAGAAATCACAATAGACCCTATGTGACGAAATGCAGTTAGAAAGAAATTAGTTAAAAAAATAGAAAATTTATTCATAAAATGCTCCTCGAATCATTTTTTAAGATTATATCATACTTGCTCTAAAAAGTAAAGTTCAGCAGTATAAATAGCCTTTGTTGACAAATAATAGTAATCACGATTTGAATTTAAAGGAGATTTATATATTATGAAAGCAACAGGTATTGTTAGAAGAATAGAGGAATGCGTTATAATAGGGCAAACCGCCTGAAACCCGCATAAACACCGGCTTTTTAGTTAATTTTGTTTAGACTC
>JAZQMT010000093.1:0-27796 GCA_045543635.1 Oscillospiraceae bacterium
GCTGCCGGTTTGCTCCTTGTTTTTAAACATCTTCCTAATTTGAAAAGAGCGCTGAAAAAAGAGGATAAAACCGTCCGCGATTATATGAAAAAACTTGTAAAACATTAAAAACAGAAACATAACTTTAACAAATGAGGCATACGATGCGATGTACGATACTGTCTTTGATCTCATTATCTCGGATATTATGATGCCTGATGTGGATGGGTTTGAGTTGGTTAAAACTGTTCGCACCTTAAATGAGGATATTCCCATTTTGTTTATGACAGCGCGGGACGATTTTGCCTCTAAACAGCGAGGTTACCGTATCGGCTTTAAGCTCTCGAACAGTGGATGTTTACATAACAAAGCTTCACAGTAAGCTATCGGGCTGTGAGGACTTTGAGATAGTAACCGTTCACGGCCTCGGACTTGCTCTTGTTCTCGGAATCGGGATGTGCTGTGTGCTGGTCTGGGAGGATAAATGGTTTGTGAGCGGTATCGGAATTGGGCTTTTCGGTATTCTTATGCTTTCTTTTGCATATCCGCTTCATCAGCGAGTGATAAAAAAGGAGCGAAAAAAAATAGCCCCCGAAATTCTCCGCCTTTCCGAAGAGCTTTTGAAATAGAAAAAAGCCGCCGAGATTTTGTGCTCGGCGGCTACTTTACTTTATGCTTGGGTTTTAATGGCGGAAGCTGAGCAAAAACGATGGCAGCGAATATGATGATACAACCGAGAAGCTCACGAGCTGACAGTCTCTCGCCGGAAAGGAGAGCGCCGCTGATGGCAGCGAAAACCGATTCCAAGCTCATTAAAATTGAAGCGACAGTCGGGTTTTTGGAATACTGCTGCCCGATAATTTGCAGCGTATAACCTGCGCCGCAGGACATCACGCCCAGATACAAGAGATAAGGCAATGCTTTTAAAATGTCGGCAGAAGAAGGGGTTTCAAAAATCGCCATTAAAAGCAGCGATAGAATTCCGCACACGAAAAACTGAATTGCCGAAAGCTTTACCCCATCCACCCTGTCGGCAAATTTGTCCACACACAAGATTTGAAGTGTGAAAGCAAAGGCACAGCAGAGAACAATGATGTCGCCCATGTAAATGCCCGAAGAGCCACCCAAGCAAAGGAGAAACATTCCGAGCGTTGCCAAAGCAACCCCTATCCAAACGGTAAGGCGGGCTTGTTTTTTAAAAAACAAGCCGAAAACGGGAACGAAAACAACATAAAGTGCGGTGATAAAGCCGGTTCTGCCCGATGCAGCCGCCTGCTCGGGATAAAGGGCGATGCCGAACTGCTGAAAGTTTGTTGCGATGCAAAGTGCAATGCCGCATAGAATACCTGCAAAAACAAGATCACGCCGTTGTTTCGGGGTATGTTCCAAAACCGGTCTCCCGCTTTTTTTAGAAAGGAGCAGAATGAGAGGGGTGAGAGCGGCTGTTCCGATAAGGGAGCGAATACCGTTAATGGTAAATGGTGAGAGTGTAGCTGCAGCATGATCCTGCATAACAAAGGAAACACCCCAGATAAGCGCGGCTAATATAAGCAGAAGATTGCCTTTAAGGTTTTTACTCATGCGCATCACCTGTTAAAGGGCAATTTCGCCGCGTTCCAGCATTTTCTGCGCTGCTAAAAGAATTCCTAACATTCCGCTGTCAAAAGAGAGTGCGCCTTGCATCCATGCAGCATAGGGCTCTCTTAATGGGGCATCCGCCGATAGCTCAACCGAGGCACCCATTGTAAAGGTTCCCGCTGCCATGATAACTTCACTTTCATAACCGGGCATTGCCCATGGCTCGGGAGAAACAAATGAGTCAATGGGTGAACCACTCTGAATTCCGCGGCAGAAAGAGCAGAGCCGCTCGGCATTTTCCAAAAGCAGGCACTGAACGATGTCGGCGCGTTTTTCACAGGATGACGGGGTTGTTTTAAATCCGAGATTTTCAAAGAAATGCGCTGCGAAAACCGCTGTTTTAACCGCGTTACAAACGGTTTGCGGTGCCATGAAAAGCCCTAAAAACAGCTCTCTGTTCATATCAAGCGTACAGCCCATCTCTTTACCGACACCGACATAACAAAGCCTGTCGGCACATTTTTCTACCAGCTCTTTTTTGCCGGCGATATATCCGCCGGTGCGGGCTATACCGCCGCCTGCATTTTTAATAAGTGAACCAATAATGAGGTCGGCACCGTAATCAGTGGGTTCAACGGTGTCTACAAACTCACAGTAACAGTTGTCCACAACGATAAGAGCAGACTTATTTACCTTGCGAACGGCTTCAATTATTTGGCGGGTTTGCTCGGTAGTGTAAGAGGGGCGCAAAGAGTAACCGCGTGAGCGCTGTATGTATGCGATTTTAATGTTATCCGTACATGCTTTGGTAATAGCATCGAAATCGGGAAGTCCGCTTTCAAGAAGGGAAACCTCGCTGTAAATTGTTCCAAAGTCAATAAGCGAGCCGTCCCCCTTTTTGCCGTTTATTCCGATAACGGGATGCAGAGTGTCATAAGGAGTGCCCGTTAATGACACCATTTTGTCATCAGGACGAAGCAGGGCGGAAAGTGCGGTGGAAATGGTGTGTGTGCCGGACATAAAGTTAAAGCGCACCAGCGCGTCCTGCGCGCCGACAATGCGGGCAAAAACCGCATCAAGCATGTTTCTGCCGCTGTCGTCATAACCGTAGCCTGTGGTGCCGATAAGGTGTGCCGCTGAAACGCCGCAAGAGGTAAAGGCTTCCATAACCTTAACCTGATTGTGAAGGCGAACTGCATCAATCGCTTGAAACTGTTCGGCGCAGGTGTTCATGGTTTTTTCCGAGAGAGCATAAAGCCGCTCGTCAATGGAAAAAAAGTTTTTCCAGTTTTTCATTGTACATCGTCCTTTGCTTTTTGAGAAAATGAAAGCAGGCAAAACCGCCCGCAACGGCGAAAGCCGATTTTTTTATAAACAAGCCGTGCTGTTGGTGAGGTGCAAAGCAAGGTGGGAACCTGTCCTTCGGAAATTAGCAAACGGCAAATTTCCGAAACAAGTGCACTTGCCAGCCCACGCCTCCTGTACGGTGTAAGTACTGCAACATCGGAAATGATAGAAATGTTTTGGTAACGGTGCAAAATTGCTGCCGTTGCAGCTGCGGTTCCGTTAAATTCTGCCAAAAACAGCCGCGCAGGAAGTGTGGCGCGATAAAAAAGGTCACAATAGTATTCTTCATAAGAGGTTGTTTTATAAAAGGGGTCGGCAGTTTTGAGCACATTAAAAAAGTCGGAAGCATTTTCTGTTTGAAAAACGCGATATATTGTGTTTTCTCGCGGTGAATTTTTCATGTAAAAGATTTCACCCTTAAGAGAGGCAAGGGAAAGTGCTTTGGAGATTTTTCGTGCTGTTTTGGTGCTGCATTCCAGCGTTGTGATGGCTGCGGCGGAAAGAAAGGAGCAAAGCTCGGCAAGGTCGGGCTTTTTAAATAAGCAAAGGGTGATGCTGCCGCCGTAGCGACACATAACACCGCAAACAGAACCGCCCTTTTCTATTTCGTAAACATTGCAAAGTCTTTTGGACTGAAAACATTTTGCATTGGAACAAAGCCGTGTAAGCAGCACATGCTGTCCTTTTTTTTGAAATTGCGGTTGACAGATTTCAAAAAGCCGCGTAACAGAAATTTCTTTAATCATAGCTTAGAAAGAGGGGCTAAAATTGCGGCGATAAGGTCATAAACCGCCTCTAAATCGGCATAGTTGATAACACAACCGGAAGTGTGAAGATAGCGGCAGGGCAGAGAGATGGCGGCGGTGGCAACGCCGCCGTTTGTTTTGTGGATGGTTGCAGAGTCATTTGCTCCGGTAACCGCGCGTTTCGGTTGTGCTTTTATACCGTGTTTTTTTGCTGTTTCCATAACAAGCGAGAAAAGTTCTCTGTTATAAATGCAGCCTTTATCCATAAAGGAAACGACACCGCCTTGTCCGAGAAAACAAACACTTTTTTCATCGTCAATATCCTGAATATCGCAGGCAGTTGTCGAATCAATAACAACAGCAAGCTCGGGTTTTACTGTTTCAGCGGCCATTTGGGCTCCGCGGCAGCCGATTTCCTCCTGCACAGTAAAGCAAACCGTTACATCACAGGGGAGTTCACTTTTTAAAAGCTTTATTAAAACAGCACAGCCGCATCGGTCATCTAAAGCTCTGGCTAAAATGTGGTTTTCACCAAACTCGGTGAATTCACCTGCCATTGTTCCAACATCGCCAAGGGAAACGAGTGCTTCGGCAGCCCCACGGCTGTCAACGCCAATGTCGATATATAGGCTGTCTTCTGAAGGCACGGCAGTTTTTTCCTCGCCTTTTAGTAAATGCGTCGGAACAATGCCGATAACGCCTGAAACAGGAGCAGTTTTTCCGCATATAGTCACCTTTTTGGCGGGCAAAACACGGGTGTCAATGCTGCCCACGCAGGCAAATTTCAAGTATCCCTCATCGGTAATGTGTGTTATGATAAAACCAACCTCATCGGTGTGAGCAGCGAGCATGATCTTGCGGTTAGGCTTTGTTTTTCCACGCTTTTCACAGATGAGATTTCCTGCACGATCGGTGTAAATTCGGTCACAATAGGGTGAGGCTTCACTTTTGATAAGCTCGGCTACTGCTTCTTCATTTCCCGAAACGCCGATGGGAGCGCAAAGCTTTTTAAGTAGTTCTTTCATTGTGCGTCCACCTCCCTGATATGTGCTTCAATAAGCCTGATGCAGGCATCAAGGTCAGTAAAATCAATAATTTCAGCGGCAGAATGCATGTTTCGAAGCGGCAGTGAAATAAGCGCACAGTCCGTGCCGCCGGGGACAAGAGAGAGCATGTCTGCATTGGTGCCCGTGCTGCTTCCCATAACTTCGTGCTGTAGGGGGATAGAGAGCCTGCCTGCCAGAGAACAAAGCTCATTTGTGAGTTTTTTGGATAAAACAGGGCTGTGCCCCAGCATCGGCCCTTTTCCGAGAATACCCACCTGTTCGGGGGAACATCCGGGAAAGGATGCAAAGCTCGCATCAACGCAAATAACCTCGTCTGCTTTAGGGAGTGCAGCTCGCGCTCCGCGCATACCAACCTCCTCCTGCGTGCTAAGCATCAGCGTAACAGAGGTGTTTTTAAGGCTGCCCTCGGAAAACAGCTTGTCCATAACACCAAGAAGAACAGCGCATCCCGCCTTGTTGTCAAGAGCGGCGGCGCAGTATCGGTTTTCAGAAAGCATGACAGGTGTATTTTGCACAACAGCAAAATCACCGAGAGAAACTGCTTCGGTTGCCTTTTCGTAAGATAGTCCAATGTCAACGGCAAGCTCTTCTATATTCGGGAATTTCTTGCTGTCTCCGTCCTTTTGCAGATGAGGCGGAACAGAGGAGAAGATACCGCAAAGCGGTTGTTTGCCTAAAACAGTAACGCGACTGCCGATAAGAGTGCGTGCGTCAATTCCGCCCACGGGGGCTACACGCAGAAAGCCGTTGTTACAAATGCCTGTAACAATAAAGCCTATCTGATCGCAGTGCGCATCCAGAAGGATTTTCTTTTGTCCTTTGCCGCCGTTTATGAGGATATTTCCCATGTTATCTTGGGCTATGGAGAGAGAGGAAGGAATAATTTCCGAAACGATTTTAAAAACTGCATCTTCTGCACCCGAAACAGAGGGAGTGGCACACAGTTTGTTTAAAATTTGTTGTAATTCCATGTTTTTTCCTTTCTTAAAGTGCGTTTACAAGCTCTTTAAAGTGCTTTCCGCGCAGCTCAAAATTGCGGTACATATCAAAGCTCGCGCTGGCAGGGCTCATTAAAACAATATCGCCCGATTTGGCGTGCTCATGCGCTGTTTTTACTGCTTCTGCCATATCAGCCACCCGAATAGCCCGGGGAACAGGCAGAGGAGAAGAGTCATCTTTGAGAGCGGCTTCAATTTTTTCCGCAGTTGCGCCGAGGGTTATCAGCAGGGAAACTTTTTCCTTTATTTTGGGAGCAAGAGGCGCATAGGGAATATTTTTGTCATAGCCGCCTGCGATAAGAATGACCTTTTGATCAAACGCGTTAAGCCCCGCAATGGTGCGGGTGGGGCTTGAAGCAATAGAGTCATTATAATATCGAACACCACCGAGGGTGCGCACAAGCTCAATGCGGTGCTCAACGCCGCCGAAATTTTCGGCAACATTGCGCACAATATCGGCACCCACCTCGCTGCCGACAGCCGAAATCGCGGTAAGATAATTTTCAACATTATGCTCGCCGGGGATTTTAATGTTACTTTTGTGCATGATTTTATGAATACCCAAAGTATCTTTGAGCATTAGGTTGCCCTCTTGGCTTAAAAATGCGCCGTGCATTTCGGGGTTGTCTAAAAAAGCAGGGGCGTTTTGATAAGAAAACCACTGCACACTGCCGCGCGCCTCATTTTGCATAGAGCGGGTGATGTCATTGTCAAAATTTAAAATAAGGCGTGATGACTTATTTTGATAGCGGTAAATGTTGCGCTTGGCGTCGATATATTCCTGCATATCCTTGTGGACATCCAAATGATTGGGCGCAACGTTTGTGATAACAGCAACATCGGGGCTTTGCTTCATGGATATAAGCTGAAAGCTTGACAGCTCAACGACCGCTACATCGTCGGGTGCGATTTTATCACAAATCGGCAACAAGGCTCTGCCGAGGTTTCCGCCGAGATGCACCTTTTTTCCGTAAGCTTGTAACATTCTTGCAATAATGTTGGAAGTAGTAGTCTTTCCGTCACTGCCGGTTATAGCGTATATCTTGCAGGGGCAAAGTGCAAAAAACAGCTCCATCTCGCTGGTTACCCAGATGCCGCTTTCTCGATATTTCAAGAGAGCGGGATTATTATAGTACATTCCGGGGGTGCGAAAAATAATTTCAGCATCAATATTTTCCAGATAGCCTTCCCCTGTGTGCATTTGCACCCCGAGTTGTGAAAGCTCCTGTGCTTCCTTTATTTCGGCAGCAGGGCGTTTGTCACACAGCATAACCTCGGCTCCTGCCAGAGCACAGCGCCGGATAAGCTCCTCATGGCTAACTCCAATGCCGATAAAGGCAAGCTTTTTCCCTTTGATTTTTTTATAAAAGTCATGAATGTCCGAAAACAGCATCATTCTTATCGCTCCTTGTAAGCCTCCGCTGTAGCGCAGGCGGGAAAATTATTTTGTGCCGAAATATCTTCGGTGAATTTTTTAAATAGCCAGAAAATGACAGCAAAGTTAATAATCGCAAGCTCAAGCAGCGAAAATATCCTGTATCCGAACAGATAAGCACAGTAACAACTGAAGCTTGTTAAAATGACAAGCGGTGGGATAAAAAGGCGCTTTCTGTGCAAAAGCATGTAAACCACCGTTAAAACCTCGGCAAGATAGAAATAACGCTCGTGCATCCGCGGCAAGAGAAAGGGGAGCAGCAGAGTAAAAAGATATGCCGCGTCAAATAACAGTTTATCTGTCAGAGCGCTGCGCTTAAGATAAAGGTAAACCCCAAACGCAAGAACTGCCGCGCCCGCTAAAAACAGCGCTGCGTTGCCAAAGGTCTCAAATTTTTCTTCGGGAAACAGCGCCCATAGGGTGGGGCAGTTTAGGGTGAGGGAGGGGTAGCTTGCAGTTTGGTCAAGGTAAATGGAAAAGGTATCATAAAAGCTTCTGCCGCAGATAAGGGCGGGTAATAGTGTTAAAGCAAAGGTCAGGGGAAAAAGAGGCAGATGTTTCAAAGCTATTTTATGCCGCAGCAGCAGGAATATGATGATAGGCAGTATAAAGATGGTCTGAATTTTAAAAGAAAAGGCAAGCGCAAAAAATATTACTGAAGTACGCGGACGGTTGGATAGTGCAAAATACAGTGCCCATACACAGAGTGCAGCATAAATACCGTCACACTGTGCCCAGTAGGCAGAGTTCAGAAACACCGTTGGAATAAACAGCGCCGCCGTAAACGCCGCCAGCACAGTTCCGTCTCCTTCATGAAAACGCTTTACAAGTTTTACGATACCTGTTGTCAGAACAAAGTCAAATACTACCGAAAGCAACTTTATGAGATAAAGGTCATAAAGATTTGTGCGGGAAAAGCCAAATAAAAAGTAAAGATACGGCATATTATAGTCGCCGATGGGAGTGGTGATGGGCTCCAGAGCGGGAAGCTGACGCATTTGGCTAATCCAGCCACTTAAAAAGGCGTTGTAATCATTTGATTGCTCATTAAAAAAATAGAGCCTAAGTGCCAGTGCGGCAGCAGCAATGGCAAGCAGTGAAACAAACACCACATCTGAGCCGATACCAACGCAGTGGATAAAGAAAACGGCTGTTGCCACCAGAATAATAAGCGAAATTAAAAGGGTGCAGATCGCATCTGAGCTTGAGTATATTGATAGCTGTTTCATCGGTCCGAAAATAAAAAATGCAGTAAAGCATATGCAAACAGCTGCTGTAAAAATATATCGCAAATAATTTGTTGTGAGCCGAGCATCAGCACGGCGGATTTTCTCTGAATTTGACATAAAACTGCTCCTTTAAAACAATAATGGTCGGGGAAATGAAATCGCAAACTGCTGTATCCGCTCAAAGCGGACACAGCAGCAAAAAACGAATATATAAATATATGAAGGTTTTATCTGTCGACATTATAACATGCAAAATAAACCAAAGTCAATTAAAATATAGTAAAATAAGGAAAAGAAAACTGTCTGTTTTATGTTGAAACAGAAAAAGCAGTATGGTATTATTATCTTGTACAAAGAAGAAGGCAAAATGATGTTGTTTTGTTGTGATATACGTAATTAGGCAAAATGCATAAAAACGAAAGAACTCTTTTGGCTTAACTGCTGAATGTGCTTTTTGTTTGGAGCAAAATATTGACAAAAACGGTATTTTTCGATAATGTAAAATAGATTATCCGTATAATAAATGAGGGATGTATGATGTTAGGACATGAAGGAAGAAGCTATGTAATTGAGCAGGTCAAGGAGGGGTTTGATTGGGAGAATATCGCCAAAGCTCCCATTGACCGTTTTAGCTGGTGCTATGATTATAAACCCGAAACCTATGCACAAATCGTTTTTCTTGAAAACCGCGAGTTTGTTGTGCGTCTTACCTGTTTTGAGAAAAATCCAAAAGCGGTTTATAAAAATTTCGGTGATCCCGTGTGGCTTGACAGCTGTCTTGAATTTTTTGTTGCCTTTCATGCCGATGAGCCCATGAAATATATGAACTGCGAAATGAATTCAGCCGGTGCTGCTCTTATGAATATCGGAACCTATGGGCAGGGAAAGAGGCAGGCTGTTGATGCGATCCTCGGTCATGTTCCGAAGTATAAGGCAGAGGTTTCGAAGGATCGATGGTCTGTTGAACTTCACCTTATGGTAGAGGACATTAAAAAGCTGTTTGGTGATATTGCGTTTAAAAAAGGCTATAAATTTACAGGGAATATGTTTAAATGCGGGGATGAAACCGAGTTTGAGCATTACGGGATGTGGAGCCGCGCGATCTCAATATTTCCGCAGTTCCATAAACCGGAATATTTCGGCGAACTAATTATCGGGTAGTTGTCTGAAAAATTTAAATATTAAACCTTGTGCATACAAAGGCTTTTGTGCAGAGTTTCAAAAAAACAGGGCTAATCTTGTTACATTTTAACAAAAAACAAAAAGCTTGCAATTTTTCTTGAAAAACGAAAAGGTTTATGCTATGATATTAATAAGTGGAATGCTCTGATTTTGCATTTTAATTGTACAAAACAGTTTTTAATAAAGGAGAATGGAAAATGTGTAAAAAGATTTTAGCAATTGTTCTTGCGGCAATGATGCTGCTTGCTTTTGCAACCGGCTGTAAGCCTAAGGAGAAGGAAAAGAATTCTTCTAAGAAAAAACCTACCAGCTCCACCGAGAGTATAGTCTCTATGGTTGATGATGTATCTTCCACCACCGTGGCAGAGGTTGAGAGCGAGCCGGAGGACGAAAGTTATGTAGATTATGTAAGTGAGCCTTCTAATGAGCAAGAAGAAAGCTCCAGCAAATCTTATAAGTGGACGCTTCAGACTAAATCTGCTTTCTTCCGTGATACCAGTGAGGCTAAGGAGTCTGTCACCGTCAGCTCCGGTATCAAACAGTACAAAAATCCCGGTACATATATGCTCATGGCATTCCAGTGCCGTATGGAGTATTGTTTATCCAATGGTACTGATTTTGCAAGCCGTGAAAGAGAGTATGCTGATGTTGTAAGAGCGAATCTTTTTAATAGCTATATTGTAACCACCGGTCAGTATCTCCTCACTGAGCTTAAATATATCAAAGAGGCGGGAGCTTCATTCTGGCTGGGTATGGGTTCATGGCATTCAAAGAACAAATCGATTGAGGAATATACAGAAAACCTTCGCTATTGGATCGATATTATCGATAAGGAAGGATGCCTTGATCTTCTCAATGGATTTACCTTTGATGAACCTATTTGGCACGGTCAGTCTAATGCTGACTTCCTAAAGCAGACTGAGGTTCACTACAAAGTCTTCGGTCTCAGAAACTTCCCTGTTTTGGCAACCGGTGAGTTCTCCGGTGAGGAAGGTAACGATATTGGTATCGGTGCTGAGGATATGGATCAGATGACCAGAGCGGGTGCAAAATATGTCACCGACATCGCGTTTGACTCCTATCGTGTTGACGTTCGTGATGGCGCTCCCAACAATAACAGATACCAAGCTTGGACCGAACTGCTGAAGAGACCTGTTAAAAACGGCAGAGATTATTACACTGCATACAAAGAGTATCTGCTTGAATACATCGGTCACCCGGTTAATTTCTACTATTACCCCAACGCTTGCTTGTTCAACCTTGTTGGCGGTCTGAATGGTCAGAAATATGCCGATGAAGATTACTGCTATGCTCAGCTTGAATTTATGGCTGAGGATGTTCTCAAGTATGAGTATGGCGGAGGTCTCGTTATCTTTAACTACAATAACAACGGAAGCTATCTCGGTCTGCGTAACTTCTTGGATATCAAGGATGAGAATGGTCAAAATGTTTACTATACTGATAGTGAGAAATGGGCAAATTATACTCAGCTCTGTAAGGATATTCGTAAGAAGTTTGATTCGGTTAAACAAACCCGCGTTTATGTCGAACCGAAATAATGATAATAATGTCAAAAAGCCGCAACACAAAAGTGTAGCGGCTTTTTCTTGCTTTGAAAAACGCTTGCGTGCGGTTGCAATATAATAGTAAATTTTCAATGAGAACAATGAATTCGGCAGAAATGACAATACATCGGGAATGATTTTGGGCACATAGCTGAAAAAATATGATAATTTCTAAAAATGGGTTGCAAAAGAAAGAGGGGTTATTTATACTTTGGTTAAAGCCAAAGTAAGCCTAAAAGCTATACTATTGTATAATAGGTGCAAAAACAATTTGGTGTATTTAAAGGAGAAATAGTTATGGAAAACACGACCGAAATCATCACAAACAAGCAGTATCACGATAAGCTCGCCATGATTCTGGACGGTCTTGATCCCCGCTACTGTCACAAGTATGAGTTTTTAAAGGCAGCAGAGATTGGAGTTAACTGCGGTTATTGTGCCATTCAGCAGCATGGAACCGTAACAGTTGCAAGTGCTGCTAAGCGTGCAAGAGAAACCGGTGAGCCGGTTTGGGTTATTGCGCCTTATTTCAAAAGATGCAATCAGACTATTGAGCAGTATATGAATGCTTTTGCAAAAAGAATGGATACACTTAAAAATCATTATCAGGTTTGGGATACCATTGTCGGCTTTTATTGGGAGCAACCTCTCGCTGTTGACGGATTTACAAGTGAGGATCTTCTTGAGATGACTAAAGCCGTTTCTGAGGCTTTTGAAAAACGCATTTTTGTTACATTCTCGAAAGAGGAAGTTGCAGGAAAGGCATTTAAAAAAGAGGATACCAAGTATATCACCGATGCGCTGGTAAAATGCAATCAATATGATTTCCGTAAACCTCTTGATGAGGAAATTTACGGAAAAACCTTCACAAGTGCTGAGGACATCTATCGCTATTATACAGAGGAAATGAGAGAGCTCATGGCTGATGCTGATAATCTTCGTGTTTGGTATTATCCCTGTGCAGCCATTCGCCCTGTTAGTGAGTGCGGCGCTGTAAGTGATGAGGATTTCTGCATTGCCAGCCTCCAAGGCTTTAAAAAGCTTTTGCTTGAGGAGAAAAAACCCGGTGGACTTTATGTTGATGGCTTTAAAAGCTATATTGACCGCGATAAGCTCGACTGGCATTTGGATGCAGAAAATCCTAATCGTTGGAATAAATATATCGAGGTTGCTAAAAAGGTTTGTGACGAACTTAAGGCAATCGACGTTAAATAATAGGGAGGCTGTTACTCATGGAAAACACGAAACAGGCATTTCACAACAATCTTTCTGTAGCTCTTTATCATATGGATCCCTTCTGGTGCACACATAAGGAATTTGATAATATCCTGACCAAAGGATATGTAAACGCCCTGCGTCTTACAATGGATAATTACGATACCGCCCACTACGGATGTAAAAAGGCGCTTGAGCTCGGTTATCCCGTTTGGCTGGTTCCTCCCATCTACCTGCCTACACAGGAACCTATCACCGAATATATCAAAAGCTTTGAAAAATTTGTAAATAAACTTAAAGAGGACGGCGTTTGGGATGCTGTTGTCGGATTTCAGTGGGATGAACCCCTTCTGAGAAGAGGTCACACCAATGAGGCACTTTATACTATGACCAAAGCAGTTTCCGAAACCTTTGGTAAGCGCATTTTTACCAACTTCTCGCTTTATGAAATCGCAGGAAAACGCGGAAATGACGGTGACCCCGATTTCCAATGGCTGCTCCGAAAAGACTGTTCTAAATATATTACCGATGCCGGCTTTGACCTCTACGGTTGGGATTTCCGCCCTGAAGCACAGGAGAGACTGCAGCCCGCTTTGCAAAATCGAGGAAAACAGCATGGTGTTGAACTGAAATCCACCGAGGACCTCTATCAATTTTACACCGACCTTACGTTAAGCCTTATTGAAGATAGTGATAGGGTTCGTTTTTGGTATTATCCCTGTGCTTATATCTGTAATCTCGGCGGTGGCAGGAAATCAGATGAGGATTACTGCGTTGCACACCTCGAAGGCTTTAAAAAGCTGCTCCTTAAACAGAAAAACCCCGGTGGAATTATTCTCTATACATATAAAAATTCTATCGATGAGTTTATTCACCCCGACCATCCTGAGCGCTGGACAAAATATGATGAGGCACTTCGCAAGACCTGCGCGGAGCTCAATGCCATCGAAATGAAATAACATAGGGAAACTCTTTCCACCTGTCTCCGTTAAAAATATTTCATAAAAATGTTGACTATTTTATAAAATTATTGTATAATACAATTGTATATGGGATTGTGCGTAAAATGGCCGATTTTGTTGGTATACATAGACAAAACGGTGGTCGCAAAATTGTTGCTGTTGCACAAACGATCCTGTATGTAATATATTTTTGCGGAAATATATTAAATAAAACAAGTTTGAAAAAAGGAGAAAAAGAGTATGAGTAAGAAACTAAAAGTTTTAGCACTTGTGCTTGTCGCCATCCTCTCTCTTTCTGTTTTTGCAGGCTGCAAAGACAAAGAGACACAGGGATCCTCTTCTGCTATTACTCAAAGCGATGTTCAGGGCAACACCCAGAACGGCGATGAGCAAAACGGCGATCAGAACGGCGACGAGAACACTGCTTCCGGCACCGCCTCTGATGAGGATCAAAACGATGGTCCCGGTAACGGAGGTCCCGGAACTAACAACGATGGTCCCGGTAGTGTCGGTACTACAAGTGGCGGTACAACCTCGCGTGTTAAGGACCCGAACAATGGTAAAAATCCTACCGACATTAATGTGAAAGGTTTCCCCATTGTTAAGAACCCGATCACCTTTAAGATTATGGGTCTTTCTTCGCCCAACCGCGGCGATCCGAAAGAGATGAGCATGTTCAAATACATTGAAAAGCTCACCAATATTAAGATTGAGTACATCGGTGTCAGCGAATCTGCATACAATGAGAGAAGAACGCTTGCATTGCAGTCCGGCGATATGCCCGATTTGTTCACTTATAAGGATTGGGGTGACCTGATGCTTAACAAGTATGGCACAGGCTCTAAGCCCGCTATCGTTGATGTAAGCGATCTGCTTAAGACCTATGCTCCTACGATTAGTGAGCTTATGAAGAATCCCACCACCAAAGCACTCAACACCTCGGGTGACGGTTCGGTTTATATTATTCCTCAGCGCCCCAGAACCATGATGGACTATTGGCATTATATCAATGTCAATAAGGTATGGCTCGATAACCTTGGTCTTGACATTCCCAAAACCAGTGCTGAGTTCCTTGATATGCTGAAAGCATTCCGTGACGAAGACGCAGATGGTGACGGCGATTTGGATGACGAGGTTCCCTTTGCAACTTCTAACTTAGGCGGAAACTTTACTTTAGGTTTCTGGGGTGTTTACACTACTACCGGCATGATTGGTATTGACCTTAACGGCAAAGTTTACTACCCCACTGCGACTAAAAATGCATTGGCAGCTGCTAAATATTGGTATGGTATTCGTTCTGAGGAAGGCTTAATGGATAAGACGCTCGTTAATGACCAGACCAAGTTCTTAACAGCTGTTAAGAAAGGTAATGTCGGTTGCTATGTTTGGGGAAATACAGATTCTAGTGTTATTCCTCCCAATCTGCTTAAACAGTATGTAGCTATTCCCTTCCCCACCGCAAACTTTACAAACAACGAGATTAAGGTTTCCAAATCTGCTAACCCCTTCAGAAGTATACCGGGTCGCGGTAACTGGGTAATTACCAGCAGCTGCAAGAATGTTCCCGCTATGCTTCGCCTTCTCGATTATCTCACTACCTATGATGGAATCATGGTAGGTAACTGGGGAGATCCCAATGGCGGTAACTACAAGAAGAATTCTGACGGTACTTACACCATTACCAACAAAAACCTGATCAATGCTGATACTGACTTTAAGAATGCTATGGGTTATCACATGGGTATGGATGAGACTCACAGAGTTATGTCTGATAAGATCATCAGAGACAAGAAGCTTATGAACAATAAGGAAGCTGTAAGTGATGCTTATCAGGAGGCAGCCATAAAGACTTATAAGAAGGCACATAAAGAGAATCCTGTTTATCTCATGCCTTCCTTCCAGAAAACCTCGGAAGAACTGAGACAGCTTAGAGTTTATGAGGGTAAAGACTTTGGAAGCAGTGGTTGGATGTATTCTTATATCTCCGGATATTGGAAGATTGAAGACTGGGATACCAGAGTTAATAACCTCTATAAGAACGGTCTGCAGGGATATATTAATTTCTATCAGAAGTTCGTTGATAGAAATAAAGCAAGCCTTGTTAATACCGCAACTTATGATAACGAAAAATAAGCTTAATTTAAAAAACTTGTTTTATAAAATATAAACCCTAAAGGGGCGGTCAAAAATGACCGCCCCTTTTCGCAATATTTGCAATATTGAAAGAGACAAAATGCGGTGACTTAAGTTTATTGTCCATTGCACATTGCTAAAAATTGCATAAAATATTTGTTCAAAAAACACAAAAAAAACTTTACATTTTGCCGTTTGCGTGCTATACTGAATAATACGGCGAAATGTGTTTTAATGCGGAAATAAAATGTGCATATTGCACAAATATTTTGCATGAATTTAGGTAAAAAGCCGATAACTCTGTTTTGCAGAATGATATTGGTTTAAAACAAATATCTTTAAAAGAGAAGAAAATTTTGCCGTAAGCTCCTTAAAGAGGGTACAGGCCTTTTTGAGTTGAGTTTCTATTCACTCACGCAACGATGCATATTGCGTGAGTGGTGAAATTTGGCGCTGTTTCTTGCCCGGGTCTGTGGCAGTAAGCAAAGTAAAGCCAGAGGGCTTTTCTGAATAAGTGTCGGAACAAAAGCTTTGTAATGCTGCGCAGTTCGGGTCGTCCGAAAATCGGATTCGAGGAGAATTAGTAGTGCCATTTTCCTGCCGTGGCGGGAAATAAGAGCGCCTGCTTATTTGGGCGTTCTGCAAAAAAATAGGAGAGCGGCATTGCCGCAATCCGACTGATATTGTCCAAGGCTGCGGATCAGCCGCACTCTTTCAGAGGGAAGGGTATCATGGGCGATATTGGAAGTTCGGCTGCTTTATGCGGCAAAATCTCCGCTCGGAGATCCGTCGGGCGAAAAAACACTATCACCGAGATCGCCCCACACAAGTGGCGCGGCAATTTATGCGGTGGAATGGGGATTATTATGAAGCAAAGAAAGAAAACATCGGTTGTAACAAAAGCGGCATCCGTAGCGTTAGCGGTTGTGCTTTTGCTCTCTTCCGGCTCAACTGTTTTTGCCGGAAAAACCCTTGCCGAAAACATTAACTTCAAAGAGCAGATAAAGCTCGAAGATGTTTTGTACAATTACAATTATTTCGGCGATTATGTAAAGGAAAAGGAAAAGGATTTCTCCGACGTCACGGATACCGAGATCAAGCTCGATATTCATGGCTACTCGGCTTTTAAAGGTGCAGCTCCTGTGGCTAAAACCCTTGAGGGAAAGGAAAACGTTCTTTATATTCCCAATGAGAACACTTCCATCACATGGGAATTTACCGTTGAAAAAGCCGGATTTTACGAGATTACTTTTGAATATCTTCCGGTTGACGGAAATTCTCTTCCTGTAACCAAAGGTTTCCAGATTGATGGCAAATATCTGTATGATGAGCTTTCTACCATCAAGTTTGCTCGCCATTATGTTGATTCTGAAAAACCCAGAACCAACAGTCTTGGAGACCATGTGCGCCCCTCCCAGCTTGAGGTTCAGGAGTGGACAGTTACCGACCTGTATGACGCGCAGGGCGAATATGCAAGTCCTCTCAAAGTGGCGCTGACCGAAGGTACACATACTATCACAATGGTACATATCGACCAGCCGATTGCTATTGCATCCTTCTCTCTTACTGCTCCCGAACAGTTGAAATCTTATGCTGAAGTGAAAAAGGAGTATGAGACAAAGGGTTATAAAAACGCAACTAAGGCTGTTCGCTTTGAGGCAGAGGATAAAGACCATGTTCTTTATAAGACAGACTCCTCGATTACCATTGCAAACAGCAGTGATTCAACGCTTACACCGCAAGGTGTCACCTCCAGAAAATATAACCATATCGGTGCCGCTTCTTGGTCTACCGGAGGACAGGAAATTTCCTGGAAGTTTACCGTTGAGGAAAGCGGTCTTTATCAGCTTGCTCCCAGACTTTATCAGGCATATGGCAATGGTCTTTCCTCTACTCGCCGAATTGAAATTGACGGTGAGGTTCCATTTGAGGAATTTAATGAGTATGTTTTTGTGTTTGAGGATGGTTGGCAGACAAAGCCGCTTGTTGATAAGGATAGCAATCCCTACCTTATCTATCTTGATGAGGGGAACCACACCATCAGCATGAAGGTTGTTACCGGTCAAATGACCGAGGTTGTTCATTTGCTTATGGATGTAACTTCCAGAATGTCCAATGCGTATCGTAACATCACCATGATTACCGGTCAGAGCCCTGACTTAAACTATGATTATGGTTTGGAAAAACAGATTACCTCACTGATAAGTGATATGGAAATTATCAGAGATGAACTGAAAGATGTTATTGCACGCGTTGATGCTTTTGCAAATAAAACAACTTCAATCGAAAACAATCTTACCATTACTGTTGAAATGATTGAAGAGATCATTAAAGATCCTGATGTCATTCCTTCAAATCTCAGTAACATCACCTCTTCGATTACCAGTATCGGTACATGGCTTTCTGATGTCAAGAGCCAGAGCCTTGCATTGGACTTTATTAGATTTACCGATCCCGATGAGAAGGTTGTTAATGATCAGGAAACCTTCTGGGATATGCTTCGCGGCATGTTTATGAACTTTATTCTCTCTTATCAGAAGGATTACACCGCTATCGGTTCTTTTGCTGAAGAAAATGAGGATTATGAGACGATAGAGGTTATGGTTGCTCAAAGTAGAGAGTGGCTTGAGATATTAAAGGATCTAATTGACTCTGATTTTACGAAAAAGTATAAAACTAATGTAAAGCTCAATATTCTCACCTCAGGTGATATTGGCTCTTCGGGAGGTCCCTTGCTTCTTGCAATCAATGCAGGAACTGCGCCTGATGTTATTCTGGGAAGCGGACCGGAAACTGCAATTAACTATGCAATCCGAGATGTCATGTATGACATTTCAAAGTTTGATGATTATGAAGAGGTTAAAAAGCGTTTCCTTGCAGAAAGCTTTGTGCCTCTTACCTACGAAGGCGGCGTCTACGGTCTCCCTGAGACAATTAGCTTTAAAGCAACCTTTGTTCGTACCGACATTTTTGAGCAGCTTGACCTGAAAGTTCCCAACACTTGGGATGAGCTGGTTGATGATCTGCTTCCGCAGCTGTATTCTTATAACATGCAGTGCGATGTTCCTACTTGGTACGGTGTTCATATTTATCAAAACGGCGGACAGTATTACAGCGACAGCGTTTATTCCAGTAAGCTCAATTCTCCCGAGGTTCTCAAGGGAATGGACCAGCTTACCAGCTTCTTTACTGACTATGGTTGTCCCATCCAAGTCAGCTTCTTAAACCGTTTCCGTTCCGGTGAAATTCCCATCGGTATCGGTACATGGGCAAACTATCAGCAGCTTGTATTTTCGGCACCCGAGCTTACAGGTAAATGGAAAATGTATCCTATTCCTGCAACGGTTATGGAGGACGGAACGCTTAACAGATGCTCCAGTGATGTTCAGGGTGGTAGTGTCTCGATTCTTTCAACCGTTGAAGATGATCTTGCAGATAACGCTTGGGAGTTTATAAAATGGTACACCAGTGCCGATGTTCAGACAGACTACGGCCGACAGATTGAGACCATTTTGGGAATTCAGTCTCGTTATCTCTCTGCGAACCTGGAAGCATTTAGAAGGCTTCCCTGGACCACCTATGAGCTCGAAATTATTGAAGAGTCTCTTAAATGGGCAAAAGAAGTTCCCAATGGACTTGGTACTTATTTGTGCAGCCGTACGCTTTCCAATGCATATAACCGTATCGTTGTTACCGGTACACAGACTGTTCGTGAGGCTATGGAACAGGCACATGAAGAGTTAGATACCGAAATGAAGAGAAAACAGGTTATGTACCGAGTCAATCTTGAAGGAAAAGAATAAACCGAGTAAGTTTATATGGAGGTCAATATGGCTACAGCAACAATAGCAGAAAAAGCTTCCAAAAAACGCGCTCCCAGAGCAAAGAAGAGAAAGTATAAAAGCGGTGCCGTTGGCTCTTTCAGCGGCACCCTGACCGCGATTATCTTCTTCCTGCCGTTTTTTACGCTTTTTTGCATTTTTACAATAGGTCCGGTCGCACAATCAGCTCTTTACAGTTTTACCAACTTTGACTTGGTTCGCGACCCGGAATTTATCGGCTTGGACAATTACAAAACCCTCTTTTTGGATGATCCCCTGTTTATGCAGTCACTTAAAGTTACCTTTATGTTCGCATTGCTCACCGGACCGATTGGATACATCATGTCCTTTGTTATGGCATGGGTACTCAATGACATGAGAGGCAGAAAGGTTCTTGCACTTGCTTTCTATGCTCCGTCTATCTGCAGCGGAACTGCAATGTCGGTCGTTTGGGGCTATCTGTTCTCTTCCGACAGTTACGGCCTTATAAACCATGCGCTCTTGAATCTTGGTATCATCAGCAGCCCTATCCTCTGGGCCAGCAATCCTGATACGATTATTCCCTGCTGCGTTCTTATTGACGTTTGGATGGGTATGGGTACCGGATTTTTGGTCTTTATGGCAGGTCTCCAAAATCAGGACAGAGAGCTTCTCGAAGCCGGCTCTCTTGACGGAATTAAATCCCGTTTTCAGGAGCTGTTTTACATAACGCTTCCCCAGATGAAGCCGCAGCTTCTTTTCGGCGCTATCAGTGCTATTTCCGGTGCGTTTGGTGTTTTCGGCGTTATTGCTTCTTTTGCCGGACATCCCACGCCTAACTATGTCGCTCACACTATGGTAGCTCATCTGCAGGACTACGCTTTCACAAAACTTGAGATGGGTTACGCATCTGCTATCGCAGTCGTACTTTTTGCAATCACTTTTGCAGCAAGTAAACTCTGTATGTGGATGCTCACCGATAAGGACTAAGCATTTTGTCCTTATACCCTCAAAAGTTTAACATGAAAGGAAAGTAGTAGATATGGCAATGGTACAAAAAGGTCTGCATATCAGGCTTGGTAAAAAAGCCTATATTCAGATTTCTGCAAGCCGCGTACTGCTCTACATTTTTGTTTTGGCAGTGCTTTGTTTCACGGCTTTGCCGCTTGTGTATGTTATCACAACTGCATTTAAGCCCATTGATGAGCTTTTAAAATTCCCTCCGCAGTTCTTCTTTAAAAGGCCGACGATGCAAAACTTTAAAGACCTTGTTTTTGCGGCAAGCAGTGCAAGTGTTCCCTTTATTAGAAGTGTTGCAAACAGCGTTTTTGTCGTTGTTCTTTCGGTTTTGTCCTCTGTTTTGATTTCTTCACTGGGTGCTTATTCCATTGCAAAAATGGATCTCCCCTTTAAGAAACAGATTATGTCTCTAATCGTTGCAGCGCTGGCATTCCCCGGTTCGTTGCAGAGTATTCCGACCTATCTTATCATTAAAAATCTTGGAATGCTCAATACCTATTGGTCCCTGATTCTTCCCCCGCTGGGTTCTGCTTTTAACTTTTTTATGATGAAGCAGTTCTGTCAGCAAATTCCTACGCCGCTTCTTGAGGCAGCAAGGATTGACGGTGCAAATGAGCTGAGAATTTTTACCAGCATTGTTTTTCCGTTCCTTGCTCCCGCATGGGCAACTCTTATCGTTTTCTGCTTCAAAGCAGTTTGGAACGATTCTGGCGGTCCTATACTCTATATTAGCGACGAAGCAATGAGAACCTTGCCTGTTGCAATCAGCCAAATCGGCGGAACGCTGGCTCGTTCAGGTGCTATGGCGGCAGCTACATTAATTATGACAGCGCCGACGGTTATTATCTATACCGCGCTGCAAAGCCGCGTTATTGAAACCATGGCACATACCGGAATCAAATAAGATAGGAGAAGGTCAGATGAAAAAGTTTTTACGCTGTGCCATTGTCACAGCCGTGCTTGCAGTACTTCTGGTATCTCAGGCTTCTGCCTTTAACTATTGGGATAACGGATATATTCTTGCGCCGGACGGTAAGACGAGAATGGCAATGCCCAAACCTTATACCTGTGAACAGGTTATAAGTAATGTACAGGGCTCAGAGTTAGCTACATTAAATAATCCCCAAGATCTTTACTTAGCACCCAACGGTGATTACTATATTGCCGATACGGGAAATGCACGAATCGTTCGATTAAACAACAATTTTGAATATGTTGCTGAATATAATGCAGGCGGTACACTTACTAGCCCTGAAGGAATTTTTGTCACCGATGAGGGCGATATGTATATTGCCGACTCTACGGGATCAAGAATTGCACACTTGGATCCAAACGGTGAATGGGTTGAAGACTTTGTAATGCCGGAGTCCGATCTGCTTTACAATGTTACCTCTTTTTCACCTACCAAGGTCGCTATTAACCCCATTAACAACTACATCTATGTTGTTCAGGGTAAACAGTTTATGTCTATTGACGCTAAGAACACCTTTAAAGGTTATATCGGCGCCAATAAGGTTGGATTTAATCTCTTATATTTCCTCATGCGTACTTTTGCTACCGATGAGCAAAAGGACCAGATGAAACAAGTTGAGCCCGAGGTTTATTATAATTTCTGCATTGCAAACGGCGGAAAAATTTACACTACCGGTGCAGAAGATTCTAAGAGAATCGGCGTTATTAATACTGTCGGAAAAAATACTTATCCGTCCGGAACCTATGGTGAATCTATTTACGAGGATGACGGTAGAGAGTATGAGCCTGTTTTCGTTGACATTTGTGCTGACGAAAATGAGTTTGTTACTGTTATTGAGAAAAATACACAGTGCATCTATCAGTATGATACAAAAGGTAATTTGATTTGTATTTTCGGTGGCGCCGGTAATACCGCCGGTTACTTCAACCTTCCCTCCGCAATTGTTTATGCAGGAGACGGTAAGCTTGTTACCTTGGATTCTGCCCTTGGCAGACTTCAGGTCTTTGAGCCTACGGAGTTTATTCTCACAGTTCACAAAGCAATCATTGCTTATCATGCAGGTAAGTATGATGAGTCTCTTGCGTTGTGGACAGAAATTAAAGAAAGTAACGCCAGCTATACGCTCGCTCGTGAGTTTATCGGAAATATTCGAATGAAAAAAGGCGAGTATGCGTCTGTTTTGGCTGACTTTAAGCAGAGTGAAAACAGAGTTAGCTACGGTAAAGCTTTTGAAGAGCTACGTTATGACTTTATACAGCAGTATTTCTATATCATTCTTGTTGCCCTTGTTGTCTTAATCGTTGCTTTGGTTCTTGGTGCAAAGGCGCTTAACAAGTATGTTCGTAAGATCAAAAAAGAATTTTGGGACAGATTGGAGGGATAGAATATGAAATGGCTTAAATATTTCATCTTAATTCTGTTCCATCCGGTTGATACATTTTATCTCATAAAGAAGGACAGAAAACAGCTTTCTAAAGTGGCGATCTTCGCTATTCTTGCAGCAGCAGTTGCAATAAAGATCTTTTATGTTTACACAGTTAATTTCACCGTTTCGACCACCACTGCCGCTCAGGCGAACGCTTTCCTTGAGATCGGCGTTGTTTTAGTGCCGGTTGTGCTTTGGGCAATTGCAAGCTATGCGCTTATGACAGTGTGCGGCGGCGAGTCGACGATCGGCGAAACCATGACCATTTCGATATACAGCCTTGCACCTTACATTGTCTGTACTCCTATTATGATCCTGTTATCTCATATTTTCTCGAGATCCGAGCTTGGATTTTTTAACGGAATGAACGCAGCGATTATTGCATGGGTGGTTATCCTTCTGTTTATCGGCTTTATGCAGTCAAACGGTCTGAAGTTCTCTCATGCTCTGGGCTTTGGTTTGTTGTCGGTAGTTGTTATGGTTTTGATCGCAGTTACATTCCTGCTTGCATTCGGACTTGGTGCACAGATCGTTCGATTTGTTCAAGAGATTGTTGCCGAAATCAAGTACTTTACGCGGTAGGGGGAAGCATAATATGAAGAAAAAAATTATTATAATCAGCGCTGCGGTGGTTGTTGTTTTGGCCATCGTTGCAGCAGTACTGTTTTCTCCCAAACTCACCATTGACCGTAGCGTAATCGAAGAAAACGCTCCGAAAGCAGCTGCTTCCGCTGTTTATCTTGATGAGGAGCTCACTCTTGCAGAGGATGATTACACCCTTGTTGGTGCGTGCGGAGACAATCAGCTGTATTACAGAAAATCTGACTATACAATAAAAGTTAAAAATGTTTCGACCGGAAATGAATGGTCGAGCATGATCAGCGATGAGGAATATATCCATAATGCTGATAAAGGTAGAACCGAGAATACAGAGACAGTTCGTGAAAACCTTAAGAAACTTTTTGAAATTAGTTATACTAACTTTAATGAGTTGTCCGGAAAAACCAGTTTGATTAAAGATCCTACTGCAACCGCTAAGGTGCATAAGCTTGAAAACGGATTTGCTATTGAAGCCGGTTTTGATACAGGTATCACGCTTACTGTCGAGTTTTGGCTTGATGAAGATGGACTTAATGTCCGTGTTCCAAGAGATAAAGTAAAAGAGGAAGGCGAATATGGTCTTGTCGCTGTAACGCTTCTGCCTATGTTTGGTGCAACCAATGATCAGGCAGAGAACAGCTTCATTCTGTTCCCTGATGCAGGTGGCGGAATTTATGATGTCAAGCCGGTCATCGGTAAACAGAGCCCTATTTCTGCTGAGGTTTACTTCCCCAAAAACTTTGATCTTGACACCCTTGAGGAAAACAACCAGCAGGGCATTAAAAATGCCATTATGCCTTATTTTGGTGTTGCTAAAAATCAAAATGGTTTTGTTGGCTATATTACCGAGGGTGAAATGAACGGTTATATCACCCTTAATCCCAGTGGTTCTGTTTATAATTTGAATAGAATAGAGCCCGCTGTCAGTTATCGTAAGTCTTTTTCTTATATCAATCCCTCCGGAATAGAGGTATCGGAAATTGAAAAAGGAATTTCTGCAAGTACTTTTTCTGTACATTATTCCTTTATTTCCTCCGGTGAAAATGAAAGCGTAACTTATAGTGCAATGGCAAATCGCCTTCGTTCGTATCTTGAAAAGAGCGGTAAGCTCACTAAAACCGAGGCTTCTAAACAAGCCGGTGTAAAAGTAAACCTGCAAATGATCATGTCTGCGAAAGTAGAGAGCATGGTTGCAGAGTTCTTGCAGGTTATGACAAGCTGCGGTGATATTGAAAATATGATCGAAGGTTTGGAAGATGATGTTCGCGATAAACTTCGTTTGATGCTTCTTGGATGGCAGTCCTCAGGATATAATGTTTATCCCAGCAGCGGTAAAATTGCGGGGGGCATCGGAAATGTCAAGGCATTATCCAAAGCTCTTACCCAGCAAGGTATTGAGAGCTATTTAGTCGAGGATCTTATCTATGCGTCTACAGACTCCGGTAATTTCGAAGAGCAGAGCGATGCTGTTTACAATGAGGTTGGTCTTCCTATCACAAACGAGAAGGGCAATCAGTATGTGCGCAATCCTTATAAAGAGTATGTCAGACTTGTCGATGACCTTATTCCTTATTTTGAGAAAAATAATGTCTATGGTATCGGATTTGATAAGGTCGGCTGGTATGTGTTTGACGATGCACAGAAAAATGTGTCAATGAACCGCTACGAGGTCGTTTCTGTTTATAATGCAATGCTTAAGAAAACCAAAGAAGCGGGAATGAAAACTGCACTTCAAAGAGGTAATGCTTATGTTCTAAATGTTGCAGATTATCTCTATGACGTGCCTGAAAAAGGTTCCAGTTATCAGCTTTTGAATCGCGAAGTTCCTTTCTATCAGATGGTTATTCATGGATATATTCCGTATAGCCTTGATACACCCGGAAACATGTCTGTTGATTATAATGTAGAAAAACTCAAATGGATCGAAAAGGGTGCAGAGCCCACCTTCCTGCTCACAGAGGAAATGTCAGAAAAATTTAAGGACTCTAAGGTTGAAAATGCCTTCTCTACCGAGCTTTCGAACTGGCTTGATGAGGTTTTGGAAATCACAAAAGAGTTTAACACCAAATTGGCATTTACCGGAAACTGTACCATTTCCGAGCACACCTTGGTCGGAAATAATGTTTACAGACTTACCTATTCCAATGGAAATAAGGTTTATGTCAATTATAATCAAGAGAAAGTAACCGTTGATAATGTTACTGTTGCTGCTGAAAACTATCTCGTAGTTAATGCAGACGGAAGCATTGTCGGGTAGAGAGGAGAAAAACAATGGCTGAAAATGTAAAAAAACGTACAAAGCCTGCCGGTGGTAAATTTTGGACATTAAAGCGTAAAGAGTCTATGAACGGCTATTTGTTCATTCTTCCTTGGCTTATTGGAACGGCACTTTTGTTTGTGTTTCCAATCTGTCGCTCTCTTCAATTAAGTTTTTCCAATATTACCGACTATACCACGAATACGATGGAATTTGCGGGTCTCGAGCATTACAGAAGAGCGTTGACCGGTGATGCTACATTTCTTGGCTACTATTTCAGAAATGTGCTTGAACTGCTTCAAACCGTTCCTTTTATCAATGTGTTTTCGTTGCTTATTGCAGTTATGCTGAACCGTAAATTTAAAGGAAGAACGGTTTTCAGAGCAATATTCTTCCTTCCGGTTATTTTGGGTTCCGGTTTTGCTATGGAGCAGCTTATGAATCAGGGTGCCGATGAAGGAGCCATGGAAACAGTTAAAGAGGTTTTGATTCCCCGTGAGGTAGCTATTTATCTCGGAGCAGATTTAACTGAGGCTATTTCCAACTTTTTAGACCTGATCAGTACCATTCTTTGGAAGAGTGGTGTTCCTGTCGTTATTTATCTTGCGGCGCTGCAGGGTGTTCCTTCCTCACTTTATGAGGCAGCTCGTGTTGACGCTGCAAGTGAATGGGAAATGTTCTGGCTCATCACCCTTCCTATGATTACTCCCATGATGCTTCTCAATATGGTTTACACGGTTATTGATAGTTTTAACGATTCAAATAACGTTATATTGTACTACATAAATAAGATTAGTTTCTCCGGAAAGTATGAATTTGAATATGCAGCAGCAATGGCGTGGTTGTTCTTTATTTGGATCATTGTTCTGGTTGCCGTGATATTCCTTGTCATGCGCCCGTTCGTAAACAGAGTAAAAGATAGGTAAGGAGGGGATATTATGGAAAAAATTAAAGCAATGCTTCCTACAAAGGATAGCATTATAAAAATTTATAAAAAGTCACCGGTTAAAGTCGTTGATGTTTTTATATGGGTAATGTTGCTTTTAATGGCGTTTGTGTTCCTGTATCCCTTTATCTACATGATCACAACTTCCCTGAAAACCTACAGTGACCTTATCAATGTTACAATTAAGTGGCTGCCCAAGAATCTGACATTTAAGAGCTATGAAACGGCGATTTCCCTTATGCGCCTTGAGAATACTTTGCCAAACTCGCTGATCGTAACAATTCTTTCAACAGTTGCGCATGTTTTTGTTTGCTCTTTTGTGGCATATGGTTTTGCGAGATATGATTTCCCGCTGAAGGGACTTCTGTTCGGAGTAGTCATTTTGTCTATTCTTGTTCCGACACAGGTTATCATTATTCCCTTGTACACCACTTATGCAAACTTGGATTTCACCATCGGTAACTTTACCTTTGAAATGCTGGGAACCTATTGGCCTATCATTTTCCCCTGTTTCTTGGGGTATGGGTTAAAAGGCGGCTTGTTCATATTCTTGTACAGGCAATACTTTTTGGGAATTCCGAAAGCTTTGGAAGAAGCTGCAACTATTGACGGTTGCGGTCCTATGAAAACCTTCTTCCGTATCGCATTCCCTTCGGCTGGTTCTACTACTATCGTTTGTATCGTTCTTTCAATGGTATGGCATTGGAACGATTACTATGAGCCCAGCATCTACCTTTCAAGCTATGATTCCATGCTGCTTCCTCAGATTGCTGACTCGATTAAAACACTGGTTGCGCAAGCACAGGCTTCTATGTCAGCCGATGAGGTTACACAATCCATTAACGATACCATGTATCATAATGGTGTTGTCATGGCAGGTACCTTCGTTTCTATGATTCCTCCGATGATTGGTTATTTGTTCCTTCAGAGAAAGTTTATGGAGGGTATTGAGCATAGCGGACTTACCGGTATGTAATAAGAAATTCTGCACAAGCAGTACTTTTTGCATTAAATTTACAGAGGTAGCCGAACGGAGACACTTCGTAAAGAAGTAGTCTCCGTTTTTCTATATAATATAGAAAATGACACTTTCCAAAAGCGAAAGTGTCATCGTGGGTTACATACTTTATAAAATTATTCTTTACCGAAAAAGAAAGATTGATTTTGCGGCGTGTATAAGTGATATTGCAAACTATCGTTTGCAGTGATATTTTTACCTTGTGGTAAAAGTGATATAAAAGCCTTTGGCTTTTGTGATATTATATTCGCCCCAAACTGTCCGCAGGACAATATCACGATGCATAGCATCATATCACTGCGTAGCAATATCACTCGCCG
>JAZQMT010000094.1:0-18767 GCA_045543635.1 Oscillospiraceae bacterium
TTCTTAATAAGAACAGCAGCCGGCGGAGTCTTGGTAACAAAGGTGAAAGAACGGTCTGCATACACAGTGATAACAACAGGAATGATAAGACCCGCGTCATTCTTGGTACGCTCGTTAAAATCTTTCGTAAAAGCCATAATGTTTACGCCGTGCTGACCGAGGGCCGGTCCGACCGGCGGTGCCGGAGTAGCTTTACCGGCGGGGATCTGGAGCTTAATCAGCCCCACTACCTTCTGAGCCATTTTTTTGCACCTCCAAAAAGTGGTAAATCGAAGCAGTTAAAAAAGAATTTCTGCCTCTCCCACAAACGCCTTTTCATGTAAGAAAAGGCAAACACAGAAGCTTCTGTGTTACTCAACAAGTACCGCCTGACCGAGCTCAACTTCAGCAGGTGTGCTCCTGCCGAACATCGAAACGATAACCTTGACGCTGTTGTTTTCAACATCAATGAGTTCAACCGTTCCGGTGAAGCCTTCAAGCGCTCCGCCAACGATCTGCACAGTATCTCCGACAGAATAGTTGACTTCGACCTGTTTTTTCTCTACACCCAAGTTTGCGACCTCCTGCTCGGTGAGCGGAATCGGCTTGGTTGCAGAACCGACAAATCCGGTAACGCCGCGTGTATTGCGAACGATATACCATGAATCATCGGACATAATCATTTTGACAAAGACATATCCCGGAAACAGTTTCCGTTCTACCTCTTTTTGCTTGTCATCCTTGCCGACCTCTACAACCGTTTCGGTCGGTACGCGCACCTCGCAGATACGATCCTGAAGATGACGGGACTCGATGGTTTGTTCGAGTGTAGTCATAACCTTATTCTCATATCCGGAATAGGTGTGGACGACATACCATTTTGCCTCTTCAGCCATCTCAAATCATTCCTTTCTACGCCAAGTGTTTGTTTAAGCGTTTCCGAGGAACAGCTTGACAAGCGCTGCGAGACCGAGATCAACTGCCCAGATAAACACACCCAACACAATAATCGCAACAATAACGACAACGGTGTTGTTAATGATCTGCTTTTTTGAGGGCCAGACGATTTTTTTGAACTCGCCCTTAAGATCGCGCAGGAATTTACCGACCACGTTATCCTTCTTCGGCTTTTTGTCCTTGGCTTTCTTTTCAGGCTTTGCGTTCTCAGTTTTCTTGATAGCATCTTCTGCCATTCTAAACGCCCGCCTTTCTTTCTTACTTGGTCTCTCTGTGAAGAGTGTGCTTCCTGCAGAATCTGCAATATTTGTTCATTTCCAATCTGTCAGGATCATTCTTCTTGTTTTTCTTGGTGTTGTAATTACGCTGTTTACACTCTGTGCAAGCTAAAGTAATACTAACTCGCATATCGGCACCTCCTACAATTTCGGATAAATTTTGCCTCCCTCATAACAGGCTAAATTTTCGCACAAAAAATAAAACCTCGTCAGAGGTACAATTATGATACCACAAACGAGGAAAGGTTGTCAACACTTTTTTGGAAATTTTTTTGCCGTGTTTTTCACAAAAAAACCGGTTTCTCAACATCTTGGACGAGTCACCCAAAAAATGCGGACATGCGACACTATATTTAGTCTGTTTTGTTTTTTGCTTTTTTCTTATCGCGGGAGCGCAGGTAAAGAAAAACATACCAAAGGATTTCAAGCACCTGCAGGGCAATGGCAATTTCAAAGATATACTTCATACCGCTTAACGGAATGTACCAAAAAGTACCAAAGGCAACCGACCAGATAAGAAGCGCCACAGAAAGCCCGCTCCACAGCTTAGAAAACCACAGCATGGTGAAGACGATGAGCACAATGGCGGAGACGGGAATTGCACAGTAATAGACAAGCCCGAGATAATATGAGCTGAGACCAACAACACCGAGCACAAAATAAATAACGGTTGCAAACAGCCAAACAAGCCCGACAGCAAGGGCAGTTATGATAAGCTTAGAGCGCACCGAAAGTGGCACCGACTGCTCCTTAACCGTTTTGACCTCCTCGGCATCTTCGACAAGGAAATCACCGACACCCACGCCGTAAATTTCGGCAAGCTGTGTTAAAATATAAAAATCGGGCAGACCCTCCGCCCGCTCCCATTTAGAAACAGATTTATCGGAATAGTTGATGCGTTCTGCAAGCTCAGACTGAGTAAGAGCGCTTTTTTTGCGAAATGCCACCAGATTTGCCGCAACCAAATCTCTGATTTCCTTTTCGGTTTTCGGCATTCTATCCCCTTCCTTTCCAGAACAAATTATTTTCCTGTTGTTTTCTATTATAAAGGAAAGAAACCTAAAAATCAAGCCCTATGTTTTCATTCTCTACCCACGGTAGAGCAGTAGAATTCACAAAAACATTGACAAATCCTGCGGGGAGGTTTATAATGGGTGAAAATAAAACAAAATGGGGAGCTTGTGTGACAGGCTGAGAGGAAGCTACAGCTTCGACCCTTACACCTGATTTGGGTAATGCCAACGGAGGGAATATATGTTCTGATTGTTTCGCGCCCATTTCAGAGATAGGGCGCGTTTTCTCTGTCCTCTTTTTGTTACAAGGAGGAATTGTTATGAAAAAAACAAGTGTATTTTCAAATGCTCTCATTTGGTTTGGTGCTGCCGTTTCTATTGCCGAAATTTTAACCGGCACCGCCATCGCACCCCTAGGGCTTGCGCGCGGCATTGCCGCCATAATTCTCGGGCATATCATCGGCGGTGTTTTGATGTACCTCGCGGGTGCTATCGGAGCTAAAACCGAGAAAAGCTCAATGGAAACCGCCAAAATGGCCTTCGGTAGGGCGGGGTCTCACCTTTTTTCTTCTTTAAACGTTCTTCAGCTCGTTGGCTGGACAGCTGTTATGATAGCAAGCGGTGCTGCTGCGGCCTCGGCTATTGTGCCGCTGTTTGGAACGCTGGGCTGGGTTGTTATTATCGGTGTGCTTATCGCCCTCTGGATAATAATCGGAATTACCAACCTAAAATGGCTTAACATAATTGCTGTAGGCGGTCTGCTCGTTTTATCTGCAGTTCTCTCGGTTGTTGTATTTTCAGGCCAAGGCTCGGCAGAGGTGAGTGACGCTATTTCATTCGGCGCAGCGGTGGAATGTTCTGCCGCCATGCCTATTTCCTGGCTGCCGCTTATTTCGGACTATACTAGATGTGCCGAAAAAAAGCGCGCCTCTAATTTAGCCGGCGTGATAAGCTACAGCCTTGTAAGCTGCTGGATGTTTATTATCGGCATGGGCGCCGCCCTCTTTACCGCCGAAAGCGATATTGCATCTATTATGCTCAAAGCAGGGCTGGGAGTTGCAGGGCTTATCATCATCATTCTTTCCACCGTTACGACAACATTTTTAGATGTTTATTCTGCCGGTGTGAGCTGCAAAAGCATATTTTCCAAAGCAAGCGAAAAATGGGCGGCACTCATCGTTTGCGCTGTAGGAACGGTTATTGCGTTATTTTCTCCCGATTCGCGCCTCGAGAGCTTTCTCTATCTTATCGGTTCGGTATTTGTTCCGATGATCGTGGTTCAGCTTGTGGATTTCTTTCTCTTTCACGGGGACAGCGCAAAACAGCGTTTTAACATGGTAAACCTCATTCTTTGGGCAGTCGGGCTTGTAATATACCGCCTGTTTTTGCGCATTGACACAGTGCTTGGAGTAACGCTGCCTGTTGCGGTTATTCTTGCTGTTATCTGTATCGCCGTAAAAAAACTGATTGGAGCGAAAAAAAGTGCTTAGTAACTGTCTTGAAAATGTAAGGGCAAAAAAGCCGCTTATTCATAACATTACAAACTATGTCACAGTCAATGACTGTGCCAACATTTTGCTCGCCTGCGGCGGCTCGCCCATTATGTCCGACGATCCGCGGGATGCCGAGGAGATAACCGCTATTTGCAGTGCTCTTAACATCAACATCGGCACTCTCAATGCACGCACGATCCCCGCCATGCTTGCCGCCGGTAAGAAATCAAATATCCTTGGCCATCCCGTTATTCTTGACCCTGTCGGAGCAGGGGCATCGAGCGCACGCACCGAGACGGCCAGCCGACTGCTTCGCGAGGTTACATTTACAGTTATCCGCGGAAACATTTCCGAAATAAAAACACTGGCTCTCGGCGGCGGCAGTACCCATGGAGTAGATGCGGATATTGCCGATGCGGTAACACCCGATAATATCGACAGTGTTATCGCCTTTGCCCGCGCCTTTGCCCAAAAGACAGGCGCAGTTATCGCCATTACAGGCGCGACCGACATTATTTCGGATGCACAAAAGACCTATCTTATTACAAACGGTGTTCCCATGATGGCGGACATTACCGGCAGCGGCTGTATGCTCACTGCCATGACAGCGGCATACATGGCAGCCAACCCCGAAAACCGCACCGAGGCGGTTGCCGCCGCGGTTTGTGCCATGGGGCTATGCGGCGAGATGGCTTTTGCGCGTTGTTTAAAAAACGGCACCGGAAACGCCACCTTCCGCAATGACCTTATCGACGCGGTGTATAATCTTACCCCTGAAATGCTTGAGGAGGGCGCAAAATATGAAATGCGATAAAAATGCAATGCTGCTCTATGCAGTGACCGACAGAAGCTGGCTTGGTGGCAGAAGTCTATTAGAGGATGCCGAGCGCGCACTCGCGGGCGGCGTTACCATGCTGCAGCTTCGTGAGAAGGAGCTTGCTTATGATGCGTTTTTAAAGCAAGCTTTCGAGCTTTCCGCGCTCTGCAAGAGGTATGGCGTTCCTTTTATCGTAAATGATAATGTTGACATTGCGCTTGCCGTACATGCCGATGGTATTCACGTCGGGCAGAGCGATATGCGGGCAGGAGATGTTCGTAAAAGGGCGGGCGAGAGCATGATTATCGGCGTTTCGGCGGCAACGCGTGAGCAGGCTATCGAAGCAGAACAAGCGGGCGCAGATTATCTTGGAGTCGGTGCGGTTTTCTCAACCGACACCAAAAGGGACGCGAGCGCTGTTTCGCACGCTGAGCTGAAAGCCATTTGCGACACGGTTACAATTCCCGTTTGCGCTATCGGTGGAATTCACTATAATAATATGAAGGAACTTGCAGGAACCGGCATTGACGGCGTGGCTCTGGTTTCGGAAATCTTTGCCGCACCCGACATATGCGCGCAATGCAAAAAACTGCTTGCACACGCAAAGGAGTTATATCATGGATTTTAAAGCAGCCATTTTTGATTTTGACGGGACCATCGCCGACTCCATGCCGATGTGGGCAGATTTTGCCTCCCGTTTTGTAAAGCATATGGGCGCTGTGCCCCGCCCCGGGCTTGATAAGCTTGTCAACGCTATGAGCGTTCAGGAGGCGGAGGTTTATTTAAATCAAGAATATTTCACGAATTTTACCGCCCAAGAGGTGCATGAAGCTGTAGACATCTATGTTACGGAACGCTACCAAAAGGGCTTTGCTCCCAAAAAAGGAATCATGGAATTTATCAAAGCTCTCTCAGAGCGAGGCGTTGTCATGTGCATCGCAACAGCAACCGACCGCAAGCCGGTTTCGCTTGCACTAAACGCTCTGGGGCTTTCGTCCTACTTTGCGTTTATCATAACCTGTACCGATGTTGGCGTGGGGAAAAACCATTCTCCGGCTGTTTTCGATTTTGCGCTCCAAAAGCTCGGTGCAAAAAAAGAGCAAACCCTCATTTTTGAGGACTCGCTTTATGCGGCACGCACTGCCTGCGCAGCGGGATACACCGTCGCAGGCGTTTATGACGACTTCAGCAGCCAAAAAAAAGATGAAATGAAGAAAACCTGTAAATACTATTTTGAGGATTTCTTGATTGCCAAGGAGGAGCTTTTATGAAAAAGGTTTTGACCATTGCCGGTTCAGACTCAAGCGGCGGTGCGGGAATTCAAGCGGACATCAAGACCATTACCGCCCATAAAATGTACGCCATGAGCGTGATTACCGCGCTTACCGCGCAAAACACCATGGGTGTCAGCGGCATTTTTGAATCTACCCCGGAATTTGTGGCGCAGCAGCTCGACAGTGTTTTTTCAGATATTCGGCCGGACGCTGTCAAAATAGGAATGGTTTCAAACAGCAAAATTATTGGTGTTATTGCCGATAAGCTGCGTGAGTATCAGGCGGAAAATGTTGTTGTTGACCCTGTCATGGTCGCAACAAGCGGCAGCAAACTGCTTTCGGACGAGGCAATGAGCGCGCTGATAACTCAGCTTCTGCCCCTCGCCACCGTTATCACTCCAAATATTCCCGAAGCCGAGGTGCTGAGCGGCATTAAAATAACCGACCGAGCCGGAATGATAACCGCTGCTGAAAAAATCGGGGAGAACCTGCCTGCCGCAGTTCTGATAAAGGGCGGGCATTTGGTAAGTGATGCGATTGACCTTTTATACAAAGAAAACACGCGTTACTGGTTTTATGCAAAGCGCATAGACAACAAAAACACCCATGGCACGGGCTGCACCCTCTCCTCTGCCATTGCATGCGCTCTTGCGCAGGGACTGCCTCTTGAAAACAGTATCGCAAGCGCGAAACGCTATCTTTCGGGTGCACTTGCGGCACAGCTTGATTTGGGAAAAGGCTCGGGTCCTTTAGAGCATACCCACGCTCTGCCTGCGTGGTTTTAAAAGATTAGAAGGTATCTATTGGTATAAAAACACGAAAAACCCGCAAGGATATTGACTCCTTGCGGGGTTTTCGCTATATTTAGAAGTGCGATAAACATTTAATATCTGTTATATTTATTAAGTATTATACTTTTTGTATATTTTTAAACCTGTTTTATTACAGAAAAAAGGCTAAAACAAGGATTTTAGGATAAGCTATAAAAAAGGAGTGATGCGTGTGAACACCTTTGAAAAAATTTATGAGCAGGTGCGGCGTATTCCGCGCGGTAAGGTGGCAACCTACGGTCAGATAGCCGCTATGGCAGGAAATCCGCACTGGTCACAGATCGTAGGATACGCGCTGCATGTAAATCCCGACCCGCAGAATATTCCCTGCTATCGTGTGGTAAACCGATTTGGCGAGCTGTCCAAAACCTTTGCCTTCGGCGGTGAAAATCGGCAGGCAGAGCTGCTTTTGGCGGACGGCATTTCTCTAAATTCAGACGGCACGGTCGACCTGAAAAAATACCTTTGGAACGGGGAAAGTGCGAAATAATAAAATCTGCCCGCATCGTCCAAGCAATTCTTTTAAAATCTTGGTCTGTTTTAAGTAAAAAAATCACAAAAGCTTTGTTGCTTTTGTGATTTTTTCAGATCGGTTAGTTTAAATAATAAATTTGGTTTTCCTCTGTGCGAGAAACAATTCCGGTAGATACATAATCTTTGAGAAGATACAGCTCAAATCGCGACACATCGCTAAAATCGGTCTGTTGGGGAATCTTGTTATATATGGCACGATATATCATCTGCGCACCGACATATCCGGCAAGCGGGGTGCTATGATAGCAACTGTCATTATAACAAAGGTCAAAAAAGGAAACACCGCTTTCAATTAACGCATCGATTTCACCTTTCCAATCAAGAACATCTGCATAAGGGTATCTTAAGCAGGCAGCGCTAATATGTTCGCGCGTTTCGTTATGTGCGGGGAAAACAACAAGCTTGGTGTTTGAATACTGACAAACATCAACTATGGTCTGAAAATCCTTTACACTGGGCGAGCTGTAAAAGCCGCACATAAACACCATTGAATAGTTTCCTGACAAAATTCTGTCCAGTATATCTTGCTCATAGGTAAATGTAGAAACCGTTGCATTGCCTATCGAACATGCTTCGACCATCATATCGGTACCGCACATTTCCTGCAAAATACTGCCTACTCGGGAGGTCGCCACAAAGCTATTGCCGAGAATTAAAATTTTGTTTCGGTTATCTGTGATGGGAAGAATGCCCATGCTCGTGCCGACAGCGGAAACGGACAGCTCGGTTTTTCCCATTATTTCCATAACACCTTCTCCGCTAAGCTCCTCATACTGTACATTCAGCGTGATACTGTTCTCTTTGCCGTTGGTGTCATTATAAACAAAGGTCAGCGTACGGCTAAAGGATACCTCGCCTTTAAGGTCAACACGGTCTATATCATTAATAACCGTAAAATCCGAGTATTCGATTTGACCGTTAAAAACATTAACCGCATGATCGGCAGAGCCGCTGCTGCCTTGCATGGAAACACTGCCTATTCGTTTGGAATTTCTGAATATGCTGTATCCGTCTGCACCTTTTTTAAAGCTCCACTCCAAAGGCATGGGAATAGAGAAAATTGCCTTGGTGTTTGCTTTGCCGCTTTGCATGGCAAAGCGAACATCCTTATAGCCGGCAGTTTCGGCACAAACAACATCTGTGTAAGAAATATCATCGTACTGTTCCTGCCCGCTCTCTGAGCTGTCCACATTATTAAGAGCGGATGAACTGTTGGTTGAAGGCTTGCTTGAATTCGCGTTCGAAGGTTTGCTTGAAACCACATTCGAAGGTTTTTTCGAAGAGCTGTTTTGTGAGCCGGCGGCAGCCGAGGTTGTTAAGTCGGTGGCTTCACTCTCGGTATATTCAGAAGAAGTGAAAGCTTGGCTATCAACAGTTGCAGTATCAGAGGAAGTGTAATTCCCTCTGTTATTGCAAGCCGAAAGGCAGGTTACTGCTGCTAATAATAAACAAAAAGTTAAGAAAACGGATAATAATTTTTTCATAATAATCACCTTTTAAGTTTGCTCGGTTGCTTGTTCAGGAAATTGCTCAGCGATTTTTCTTGCAGCATTTTTTTGGGTAATGTAGTTGATGCCGATAGAACCTGTTAAGATAAGCGTTGTACCAACGATATGATACCAGCTAATCTCATCTCCCTTAAAAATAACACCGATAATAATAGTTACAACCGTTGACAATGCGCCCAGTGCCGAAACCGAGGACGCCTGTATTTTGGAAATGGCAAAATTGTTCATAAGAGTTGCCAAAATGGTAGAAAGAATGCTTAAAAACACAAATCCAACAAGGTTTTGCAGATTAAAAAGCGGCGTAAAATAGCTGCTCACCGTTCCGCGCCGCACCATAATGACGAGGTTTATGGCATTAAACACCACTGCACCGGTCATTGCCGAAAAATATGTAACCTCCATGGCAGAAAACTGTGTTGTTGAGGACTTGCGCGAACAGATAACAAACAACGCGCCGCTCATATAAGCCAACAGAAGAAAAACGATACCCATGATGCTGTTTTGTCCACCTGTGCCGCCGGAAAATATCGTTACCGTAACAACGCCGAACACACTGAGTGCTAAAAGCAGCTTTTGGGAGAGGCTGGTCTTTTCTTTTAAAAAAATGCTTTCAAAGATAAGCACCATAATAGAGGTGGTGGCGGCAAGAATTCCCGCCAGTGAGGTGGTCGTTGCCCCAATTCCGAGTGCTTCAAAAATAAAATATGCTACCGGCTCCAAAAGCGCCGCCGTGAAAAGCAGCTTTACATTTTTTCCTCGGAAATTTATTTTGATAAGACCGAAAAGCTGTAAAATAAGAAAAAAAACGGCGCTTATCAAAAACCGAAGCGAAAGCATGTGCATAAAATTTAGGTTGTCCAACAGATTTGATGTGAATAAAATGGAGGTTCCGTAAATAACAGAACGAAAAATACAGCAAAGGTAGGCAAGAATTTTTTCACTTTTCATAAAAGGATACTCCGATAATGCTTAGAAATTACGCAACATTCCCCAGATAAAGAGCGCAAAGAATGCAAGAATAAAAGTGGCACAAAGCATGATACCGAGAATTTGCTTGTGTTTTTTCAGAATTTTAAGCAAAACAAGCTCTAAAAGACACAGATAACACAGCGCAATTGTTACCCATTGCATTTATTTCAACTCGCTTTTTACAAAGCCGACCTTATGGTAAACCTTTTCAAGCGTTCTCTTTGAAAGACTCTGTGCAATCCCCGCTCCCTTTTGGCAAACCTGCATTAAATATGCCTTTTCTTTGGAAAGGCACGCAAATTCTGTTCGGATAGGCTCAAGCGCATCGGCCACACACTCACCCACGGCAAGCTTAAAGTCACCATACCCCTTGCCCTCGAATTCTTTCTCAATCGAAGCAAAATCCTTGCCTGAAACAGCAGAATAAATGGACATCAGGTTATTGATGCCGCTCTTACCCTCGGCATAGCAAACGGTGGTGTCGCTGTCGGTAACCGCTCTCTTAAATTTGCGGATAATGGTATCCCTGTCATCAAGCAGTGTGATAAAGGCGTTATGATTTTCGTCCGACTTGCTCATTTTCTTTTCAGGGTCGGAAAGGGACATGACCTTTGCCGAAACCTTGGGAATATAAGGCTCAGGAACAGTGAATACCTCTCCGTACAGCCCATTAAAGCGCTCGGCAATATTGCGGGCAAGCTCCAAATGCTGCTTTTGGTCAACCCCGACCGGCACAAGGTCGGTTTTATAAAGCAGAATATCCGCCGCCATAAGAACCGGATAGGTAAACAGCCCTGCATTGATATTGTCGGCATGGCGTTTGGATTTATCCTTAAACTGTGTCATGCGGGAAAGCTCGCCGAACTGCGTGTAGCAGGAAAGCACCCACGAAAGCTCAGCATGCTTGGGATTGTGGCTCTGCAAAAAGAGAATGCTCTTCTCCGGGTCGATGCCGCAGGCAAGCAGCAGCGCTACCGAGTCCATGGTCTGGCGGCGCAGAGCCGCACTGTCCTGACGAACGGTAATGGCATGCAGGTCCACAACCGAGAAAATGCAGTTGTAATCCTCTTGCAGCTCCTTCCAGTTTTTTATTGCTCCGAGATAGTTTCCGAGTGTGAAAACTCCGGTCGGCTGAATGCCGCTGAATATAACTTTTTTTCTTTCGGCAGTTTGCTGTTCCATGGTATCCTCCAAATTATTTATGATATTTCATTCCGTTTATGATAGAAAATGCGCGGTAAAGCTGCTCCAAAAGCAGCACGCGAAAAAGCTGGTGCGGAAAGGTCATTTCCGAAAAGGACAGACGCAGGTCACAGCGCTGTTTTACTTTTTCACTAAGCCCAAATGAGCTTCCGATAACAAAGCAGAGCTTTCCCTTTCCGCCGCTGGCCAAACGCTCAATTTTTTCGGCAAGTGCAGGCGAGGAAAGCTGTTTGCCCTCGATGCAAAGGGCACAGGCAAATGCCTCCTTAGGGATTTCCTTTAAAATCGCTTCGCTCTCCTTAAAAAGGGCGGCATTTATCTCTGCTTGGGAGGGATTTTCGGCAAGCTGTGTTTCGGCAAGCTCACGCAGGGTAAAGCTGCAAAAGCGAGAAAGCCGCTTTGTGTATTCTTCACAGGCATCACGCCAAAAACGCTCCTTAAGCTTACCGACGCATATTACGGTTACCGCTACCAAAAAATCGCCTCGCCTTCCTTATATACTGAATTGTAACACAATTTGGAAGTATTGTCCATAACACAATGCAAAAACTTTTATTTAAAAAAACGCAAAACCTCTTGCGCCTGAATTTCAGTTTTGTTATACTTGTTTTGTAAACAGAAAAAGGAAGGCTTTTACAATGAAACCCTTTGTTCTCCTAACCCCTGCACATCAGATTTCCGATACAAACCTTCCCTTTCATCAGGTCATGCGCGGTTATACCAACGCCATGATAGAGGCAGGTGCCGAGCCCCTTGTTTTAACCCATCAGCCTGATGAGGAAAGCATGCAAAAGCTTTTTTCGCTGTGCTCGGGGCTGCTTCTTACCGGCGGTGTAGATATTCAGCCGCATCTTTACGGTGACAGCGAATGTCACAGCCAAAACACCCTTGATGCAGAGCGCGATGAGCTTGAGTTTCCGCTTTTGGATATGTTTGTCAAAGCAAAAAAGCCCGTTATGGGTATCTGCCGCGGAATGCAGGTCATTCATACATATTTCGGAGGAACGCTCTGGCAGGATCTGCCCAGTCAGCTTTCGGTTAATCACAGAAACACCATTCACAATATCCGCTGTGAGAAAGGCTCTAAACTGCACAGCCTTTTCGGCGAGGAGTTTGCCGTTAACAGCTTTCATCATCAGGCGGCAAAGGATATGGGCGAGGATATGCACCCGGTCGCTTGGTGTGGTGATGTTATCGAGGCAATAGAGCATAAAAATCTGCCTATCTGGGCGGTTCAGTATCATCCCGAACGCCTTTTCGGTAACGAGCGCACATTCGGCAGCGCGCCTGCAACGCCCGCCTGCCGCGACACGCTTGTGTTTTTTAAGGACTTTGTCGAGTCTATGAAATAAAATTAGAGGAGTATGTTATATGAACAGATTTATTGCCAAAAACCGTTGGTTTTCCTATTTGCTGCTCGGCGTTCTTTTGCTTATAATTTGGGCAAGTTTTGCTGACGGCGTTTTAGAGCTTTGGTTTGCCGTTATTTTAACAGCATCGCTTGCCGTTTGCTGCCCGCTGCTTCCTCTTTCAGCGGCAAATATCCTTCTTCAGAAAGCCATCGACCGTCTGGAGCATGAATGTGACCCTCATTCGCTCCTTATGGAAATAGAGGACCAGCTTTGCTATGTTCGCAGCAGCACCCACCGCCAGCTTATTATAATAGACTATGCTGCCGCACTTATCGACTGCGGCAAATTTTCCGAGGCAAAAGAAAGGCTTGAAAGTGTGGACATAAATCTGCTTGCAGCCACTCCGCTCGAGCATAAGGCATTGTATTATGCAAATTTAAGCTGTGCCTGCCTTGGTTTAGATGAGTTTGAGACCGCCGAGGCTTATCGCGAAAAGAGCGCGCAGATATTGCAGCTTGCAAAAAACAAAAAGCTGAAAAATAAGATATTTGCTTCCCTTCGCTTTAATGCGGCGGAGTATGCAGCTCTTTGCAAAAGCTATGACACTGCGCTCGCTCTTTTAGAAACGATCCCAGATACCAGCAAAAGAATTTCGGTTGAAAAAGCATTTTTGTATGGACAGATATTCCTCGCTCAAGAAAAAACCGAGGAAGCACACAGCAATTTTGCCTTTGCCGCAGCTAACGGCGGCGGGCTTTACATTGCTCAGCGCGCAAGGCAGCTGCTTGAAGCATCAAATAAACAATAATACAGGGGGAATCTTCCCCCTATTTGTTTTATCCCCTAAAAATAAAAAACTTATTGATAATAGTTCCTAATAGCTTGACAAAACAAAAAAAGTATGTTATGATAGCTACAGTCAAAGCAAAAGGAGGGGGGGAAAGCAATGGAAAAACCAGTGGTTTTGCGCAACACGCCGCAAAGAAAGCTTGTTTTAAAGGTTGTGCAGCAAAGCTGGGACCATCCTACAGCCGAAACCATTTATAATCGCGCCAAAGAGGTAGCGCCCTCCATCAGTCTCGGCACAGTTTACCGAAATCTTGCCATTCTTTCCGAGCTGGGGCAGATTCTTCGGCTGCCTTCACCCGCAGGCCCCGATCATTATGATTTTAACCTTTCGAGTCACTATCATTTCTTTTGTGAAAAGTGCGGAGAGATGTGTGACATTCCAAAGGAGTGTGCACCCGATGAAAAAGAGCTTCGCGCTCCCGAAAAAAGCGGCTTTGATATTCATGGGCATACCCTCACATACATGGGAATTTGCCCTCTTTGCAAACAAAAAGCACAAAAAGATGCACTTTAACTGTTTGAAAAAACAGTTTTAGGTATATACTGTAAATAAAGTACTTAAAGTACAATATCAGGAGGAGATTAAAATGGCAAAAGAACTCAAAGGAACCAAAACAGAAAGAAACCTTGCAGCAGCATTTGCAGGCGAGAGTCAGGCAAGAAATAAGTACACTTATTTTGCATCTGTTGCAAAAAAAGAGGGATATGAGCAGATTGCTGCCCTTTTCCTCAAAACTGCTGATAACGAGAAAGAGCACGCTAAATTGTGGCTCAAAGAGCTCGGCGGCATTGGTGACACTGCACAAAACCTTGCAGCAGCAGCTGAGGGCGAAAATTATGAGTGGACCGATATGTATGATACCTTTGCAAAAGAAGCCGAGGAAGAGGGCTTTACCGCTATCGCTGCCCGTTTCCGCGCTGTTGCAGCCATTGAAAAAGCACATGAGGAGAGATACCGCGCGCTGCTTAACAATGTAGAGATGAAGCAGGTCTTTGAAAAAGGCGAAATGACCATGTGGGAGTGCCGCAACTGCGGACATCTCGTTATGGGAACCAAAGCTCCTGCTGTTTGCCCCGTTTGCGTGCATCCCCAAAGCTTCTTCGAAGTTAGAAAAGAAAACTACTAAGTTTTATAAAAGTTGCCCAAAAGGCAAGCCCGCATAAGGATGTTAAACGCCGATAGGTTTGTTTGAAACCTATCGGCGTTTTTGTTTTAAAATATTCCATTTGTAAAGCATCGCGATTGAAAATGTTTTTTAACTATACAATAATCAATCCAATTCACGAACGCCTGTGTAAAGCTCGTAATATCTGCCCTTTAATTTAAGCAGCTCGTCGTGATTTGAGCGCTCGATAATCTCACCGTTTTCAAGCACCAAAATAGTGTCCGAATTGCGAACGGTAGAAAGGCGGTGTGCGATAACAAAGGTGGTGCGATTTTGCATGAGTCTGTCCATACCGTGTTCGATATGGCGTTCGGTTCGGGTGTCAACAGAGCTGGTTGCTTCATCCAGCACCAAAATCGGTGCATGACTTATTGCCGCCCTTGCGATATTTAAAAGCTGCCGCTGTCCCTGCGAGAGATTAGAGCCGTCCCCCGAAAGAACGGTGTCATACCCTTCCGAAAGGCGCATAATAAAGGAATGTGCTCCCGCAACCTTTGCCGCCGCAACAACCTCCTCGTCGGTGGCATCGAGCCTTCCGTAACGAATATTTTCCTTAACACTTCCGGTAAACAGATGGGTGTCCTGCAGTACCATTGCGATATTTTTTCGCAGATGGTCGCGGGGGATGGTGCGAATGTCGCGTCCGTCAATGGTGATGCTGCCGCTGTCAATGTCATAAAAACGGTTGAGCAGATTGGTAATGGTGGTCTTGCCCGCGCCCGTTGAGCCGACAAACGCAATTTTTTGCCCAATCTGAGCATCCAGCGTAATATTTTTCAAAACAGTTTTGTCGGGGTTGTAACCGAATGTGACATCGCAAAGCGAAACCTGCCCCTTTATTTCAAAAGCCTCTGCTTCTTTGCAATCCTCACTCTCGGGTTCTCTGTCCATAATATCGAACACGCGTTCGGCACCCGCAAGCGCAGAGAAAATTGCCGTCATCTGCTGGGAAAGGGTGTTGATGGGCTGTGAGAATTGGCGGGAATAGTTTACAAATATGGTAAGGCCGCCGACATCAAAGCCGCGCAGTACACACAGAATTCCGCCGATACCGGCTGTTAGTGCATAGGAAACCTGACTTATATTGTGCATAACAGGCCCCATTACACCGCCGAAGAACTGGGCTCCAACCTGTTTTTTTGCAAGGTCACGATTAAGCTTTAAAAACTCCGCCTCGCAAATTTCCTCACGCTCAAACACCTTAACAACCTTCTGCCCTGTAACGCTCTCTTCAATGTAGCCGTTGAGTGCACCGAGCGATGCCTGCTGTGCCGAATAGTATTTGCGGGAAATTGCGGCAATTTTTGTTGCACCAAAGGCAATAAGCGGTGCAAAAACAATGGTGATAAGGGTAAGCCAGATATTTGTATATATCATCATAACAAGGGTTCCGATAAGGGTGACTGCACCCGAAACGAGCGAGATGACCGAGTTATCAAGCATGGTGCCGATATTATCTACATCATTGGTAAACCGGCTCATGATTTCGCCTGTATTTTGGTTGTCAAAAAAGCGGACAGGCAATGTTTGCAGCTTTCTGAAAAGGTCATTTCGTATTTTTTCTATAGCGGACTGCGAAATATGCAGCATGACACGGCTCTGAAAATAGGTGAATACCGCACTTAACGCATAGACAAGCAACAGCACTGCAGCGCTCGACGCAAGGTTTGCAAGGCGAGTTTGTGCCGAAACCGAGGCATCGGCAATATTGTTTATCATGGGACGCAAAAGATAAGACGAAGCCAGAGACAACCCCGTGCTCGCAAACATACAGACTACTGCCAAAAGCAACAGCGACAGATGGCTTGTGATGTAAGAAAACAGCCTGCGGACTGTTTTGGAGGTGTTTTTAGGCTTTCCTCCCATTCGCATACCGGCTCCGCCGGGACCGCCGCCGCGGCGCGGACCCATCGGCGGCATAGCCGCGCTGCCCTGCTTTTTTTGTGTCGAACTGTTATAACGAAGATTAAGCTCCTCAAGCGTTCTACCCGCCATTATGCTAACGCCTCCTTTTTGGAGGATTTATCCATTTGGGAATTGTAAATCTCCTGATACTCGGTGCAGCTTTCAAGCAGCTGTTCATGCCTGCCCTCTCCCACGATTTTGCCGTCATTCATAACAATGATGCGGTCGGCATCAATAACAGAGGAAATACGCTGTGCAATAATAATTTTGGTGGAATTTTTAAGCTCATTTTTAAAGCATGCACGAATTTTTGTCTCGGTTGCAGTGTCCACCGCACTGGTCGAGTCATCCAAAATAAGAATTTTAGGCTTTTTAAGAAGTGCTCTGGCAATGCAAAGGCGTTGCTTCTGACCGCCCGAAACATTGGTGCCTCCTTGGTCAAGAATGGTATCATAGCCTTTGGTAAAGCCGGTGATAAACCCATCTGCCTGCGCACTCTTGGCAGCAGCACCAACCTCCTCGTCAGAGGCATTTTCATCGCCCCAACGCAGATTTTCCGAGATACTGCCTGAGAATAGGGTGTTCTTTTGCAGCACCATGCCGATGGCAGAGCGCAGGTTTTTAAGGGGATAATCACGGACATCAATGCCGTCGATAAAAACGCCGCCCTCATCCACATCGTAAAGCCGCGGGATCATCGAAACCAGCGTGCTCTTACCGCACCCCGTTGACCCGATAATTCCCACTGTCGAGCCTGCATCAATGGTGAGCTCAATGCTATCCAGCACCTTTTCAGGACTGTCCTTATAATATCGGAAACCAACCGAGCGAAACTCTATCCTGCCGTGTCTGATAGCGGTATCGGCAGAGACATCGGGCTTGCTCGTAATGGTAAGCGGCTCGTCTAATACCTCGCGGATACGCTTTGCTGATGCAAGTGCACGCGAAGAAAAAACAAACAACATAGAAAGTGCCATTAGCGAAAAAAGAATTTGCGAAACATAGGTTACAAAGGAGGTAAGGTCACCAACCGACATACCGCCCGGCTCGGTAATTATCATATTACCGCCCAGCACCACAACGCAAACCGAGGCAATGCCCATAAGCAGCGTCATGATTGGACCTGAGAGCATCATAATTTTCATAACATTGATGCCCGCGGTCTTTAGGTTTTTATTGGAAGATGCAAACTTTTGCTTTTCGTGCTCCTCGCGGACAAAGGATTTCACCACGCGGATATTGGTGATGTTTTCCTGAACAGTAGAGTTGAGTGTGTCAATTTTGGTCTGCATTTTGGAAAAGCGGGGAAATCCCACCACAATAATAATTCCCTGTGCTATGAGCAGGAGCGGAATAATAATAGCAAGCACGCTTGCAAGCCGTGCATTCATAGTAATTGCAACAATGAGCGCGCCGATAAGCATTCCCGGAGCGCGCAGGCACATGCGCAGCAGCATGTTTACAAACTGCTGCATTTGGGTAACATCATTTGTAAGGCGGGTAACCAGTGAGCCTGTGGAAAATTTATCAATGCTCGAAAAAGAAAAGCCCTGAATTTTTTTGTAAATATCAGAACGCAGGTCACTGCTAAATCCAATGGAAGCGCGGGCGGCAAAATAAGCCCCGCCGACTCCTCCGCCCATCATGAGCAGGGCGGTAATGACCATTAGAACACAGGTTCCCGCAATGTACTGCCAGTTTCCCTCTACAATGCCGACATCAATAATTTTTGCAAGCAAGCGCGGCATCATGACCTCCCCAATTACCTCAACGATCATGCAAAGCGGCCCGCAAATGAAAAACGGGATATAGGGTTTTACATATTTTAACCACCGTTTCAAAAGAAAAGCTCCCTTTCTTATGTAAAATCATTCCTTTTTATGATACTATCAATTTATGAACATTTCAACAATACAAAAAAATTTTATGCAAAAGGTGAGAGAAAATAACCTGCTGTGCGTTTAATAGATGAGCGAGCTTAAAAACAAAAAGGAGAATATCCATGGATAACACAAGCTACCTGCGCTACCTTGCAGGCGATGACAGCGCTTTTGAAGAAATTTTAATAAACTATCGCGATGGTCTGATGCTTTATCTCTGCACCTTGGTGCATGACCTGAACACCGCCGAGGAACTGTGCGAGGAGGTTTTTGTAAAGCTGGCGGTACGCCGTCCTAGCTTTCGTGAAAAGGCACAGTTTAAAACTTGGCTTTACACCATTGGGAGAAACTGCGCGATAAGCTATCTTCGAAAAAAGGCCCTTTTGCGAGAAACCTCTTTGCAAGAGCTGCCTGAAAATTTAGAACAGAAAATTTCTTTGGAGCAGAGTTATTATTTATCCGAGCGCAGATTAGCGGTACATCATGCGCTTGGAGCACTAAAAACGGATTACAAGGATGTTTTGAGTCTTGTGTATTTAGAGGGATTTTCCAACAAACAGGCAGCACATATTATGCACAAAACCCGTAGACAAATAGAAAATCTCTTGTACCGCGCAAAAAATTCACTGCGTAAGCAGCTTTTAAAGGAGGGCTTTGTTTATGAAGAATTATAAAGAAATGGCACATGATATTCTGGCACGCCGAGATGAATATGAAAAAAGAAAAAGAGAGGGCATAAAGTTTGCCGCCGTTTTTGCGG
>JAZQMT010000095.1:0-12850 GCA_045543635.1 Oscillospiraceae bacterium
TTTGGTGGACTTGAAGGGGATCGAACCCTCGACCTCTCGGATGCGAACCGAACGCTCTCCCAGCTGAGCTACAAGCCCGAAAAGAATGCCCATTACCATTCTTGGCAATGGGCAACTGGTGGACCTGATGGGATTCGAACCCACGACCCCCACACTGCCAGTGTGGTGCGCTCCCAGCTGCGCTACAGGCCCATGTAAAAACGGCTTTTGATATACCAGCAAAAGCTATTATATCAAAAACCGCTGCATCTGTCAAATATTTTTTTAAAAAATTTACCCTAAAAACTTAAAATTTGTAAATGTTGCTTTTAAATTCTGTTCAGGCACCGAAAAAGACTTGATTGCGCCGCTTGTCTTGTCAAAACGCATTTCGTATTCCAGTGAGGAAACGCTGCCTGAAACGGAAAATTCATTGGCTTGCGTATCAATTTTGGTATCCTTAGAGGTTGCTGCATTTGCGATGGCGGAGAAAATCAGCCGTGCTGCAGAAACTGCTTGCCCGTTGGTATCGGAAAGAGGATAGCTTATCCCTTTGTATTCTGCATTAAGGGTTTCGCCGTTAAAATTAAAAATAAGTCCCTCAAGATTTTGAGGAGCGATGATTTCCAAAACAGCTCCGGCACTGTTTCGATAGGTAAGGTCTGCTTCGGCAGAGAAATCCCCGTAAGAAATTTCAACAGTAGAGGAAAAAGGACGGTCGGTTTGTGGCAGCTGCTGTGTGGTTGGAGTTTCTGTGCAGGAAATCGGTAATGCAAAAAGCAAAACTGCTGCGAAAGACAAAAATACTTTTTTCATAAAAAGGCTCCTTTAGTGCTCGCAGTGCAAAAAGGAGTTGCATGCACTGCTTAGATGCTTTGGAACACTTCGGGTAACGCCTCGATCATATCGCTGGCTAAAACGCTATGATCGCCCATTCTTTCCCCGCACAAGCTGCCTGCTTTTGCGTGCAGATAAACACCACAGCATGCGGCAGTTTCAGGGGATAAGCCTTGTGCCAAGAATGAGCCTATCATTCCAGAGAGCATGTCACCGCTGCCTCCCTTTGCCATACAAGGGTGTCCGCTGTGATTTTCAAAAATTTTTCCGTCCGCTGTTGCAATAACGGTCTCAAAATCTTTTAAAACTAAAGTTATATCGTGCTCCTTTGCAAAATCAGCAGCAATTTGAGCTTTGCGGGACTTAATTTCACAAACACTTATGCCTGTAAGACGCGACATTTCTTTTAGATGCGGTGTTAAGATGAGTGGTGCCGAAGTGCTTCCTAATATTGTTATGTTCTTGGAGACGATATTTATTCCATCTGCATCAAGAATAACAGGAATTGTCAGCTCATTAAGCAAGCAAGGCACCAGAATTTCGGTATCTTTACAAACCGAAAGTCCGCAACCAATAATCACTGCACTACATCCTTTTGCATATTCAATCAGGGGCTTTATTGCATTTTTTGAAATTTTGCCGTCCCGATTTTCGGGCAGCGGCAATGTTATAGCCTCTGGTACAGACAATTGAATCGGTAAAAGTGCAGAGAAGGCACTTGCAACTGTGCAAAGACCTGCTCCGCAGCGAAGAGCTGCACGTGCTGCAAGAACACTCGCGCCACTCATTCCTCTGCAAGAGGTAATAAGTAAAACCTTTCCAAAATCTCCTTTGTTACAGTCTCGAGATCTGGGTTTAATAAATTTTTTTACATAATCATCATTTAAAACGATGCTCATACCTGCCTCCCATGTTATTTTTGTTTATTATATCATAAAAATGCAGTTTGCACTATGAAAATATAAGAAAAAATGATATAATAAAAAAAGGAGATGAGGCGGTGTGCAGTTTTATTCGTATAATCAATATTTACAGGAAACCTTTGGGTGCAAGCTGTATAAGCTTAGCCTCAGTATAGCGGACACCTGCCCCAATCGTGATGGGACATGTGGGGTCGGCGGTTGTATTTTCTGTTCAGCAGGTGGTTCGGGTGATTTTGCTGCTGCGCGAAATAAAAGTTTGCCTGAACAGATAGAAGAGGCAAAAGAACGCATTAACAAAAAATATAGTGGCTCAAAATATGTTGCTTATTTTCAAAGCTTTACAAGTACACATATCGCGCCCGAAAAATTACGTAATTACTTAAACTGTGTAGTAGAAATGCCTGAAATAGAAGCAATTTCTGTTGCAACAAGAGCAGATTGTCTCGGTGATGAAATTTTATCGGCGCTTTCCGAGTGTGCCGAGAAAAAGCCTTTAACCGTCGAGCTTGGCTTACAAACAATTCATGATAAAACGGCACAGCTTATTAATCGTTGCTGTCCGCTCTCTGCTTTTGAAGAAGCTATCTTAAACCTTAAGGAAATCGGTGCCGAAGTGGTGTTGCATGTCATTTTGGGTTTGCCTTTCGAAAACCGAGAAATGATGCTGCAAACCGTGCGTTACGTAGGACAAAGCGGAGCGAACGGTATTAAACTACAGCTTTTGCATGTCTTAAAAGGAACCCGCCTTTTTGAAATGTATCAAAATGGGGAATTTTCGGTGTTAGGTCCGCAGGAGTATTATTCGCTTGTGGGTGAATGTTTGGAAATATTGCCCCCGAAAATGGTGATTCACCGCATAACGGGAGATGGAGCAAAGCGGGAACTCATAGCGCCCCTTTGGAGTGCCGATAAAAAAAGAGTGTTAAACGATTTAAACCGTTATTTACAACAAAATAATATTGTTCAGGGAAGAAAATATAATAAAATATCTGTATGTTGACTGCGTAGAAATGGAGAAAATAAAAATAGACATCTTTTTGTAAAGAATGTCGATTTTTAAATTGCGAACAAAAGAAGCCCGGATAATCTCTTTAGAAATTTATCGGCTTGTTCATTATAATTTACTAATTTGTTTTAATGATAAATCTTTTTCATTTCGAATTTCTATATTTTTTTGCTCTGCCATTTTGATGATGTACCATGAATTTTCCATCTCTGTAGAAACATCCACAACGCATTTCCCATCTTTTCCGTAAAGTGCAATGATAACATTGCGTTCGTCTGTTTCTTCTATTATTTTTGCACAGATGATATTTTGCCATAGTATTTCTTTTTTTAATAAAAACAAAAACATTTTTTCTATTTTTTTAGATGTTATATTGTATTTACAGCTAAAGAGAAAACCATATAACAAAAACAGAACACAAAGCAGTATACAAAAAATAATAAATAAAATTTTAGTATCACCGTTCATGAATAAAGATAATATAAAAAATGTTATTGAGCCTGTGAAAATCAGCAGTAATATAATAAAACTAGCGCTTTTATTGTACTGAATTATAAAATTGTCTTTGTATTCTATTTCTGGCATCGTATCAGGCTGATCTTTTGCCATGCCGAATAATAATTCTAAAACTCCTTCAATAAAATATTCCACACAATCACCGCCTTTGGTTTATTATACCATGCTAAAAGAAAAAGTGCAAGGCAAGAGCCTTGCAGAAATGAAGCATTGCTGCGCGATGTGAAACAATCCTTGCAGATTACGAAATATTTTTGCTGACGCAAAAAGATGTGTAGATTTCATCAGTTTGATCAATTGGAATTTATTTTAATATTACCAAATAAATGGTATCAAGCGATATTCGACTTTTTGCTTATACTCACGATAGCCATCCAGTTCTTTTTCAAGAAATTCTTCTTCGTTTTTAATCCTTTTAGCGATTATAAAGGGATATACAAGGAAAATCAAAAATGAATATATGGAACCTAACACAATCGGCATCGATAAAAACAAAAGTAATGTGACGCTATACATTGGGTGTCTGACAATGCCGTATAGTCCTGTGTCTACCACTTTTTGATTTTCCTGCACTTCAATGGTGCGACTGAGGTATGTATTTTCTCTCAGTACCTCTGCATAAAGAATATATGCAACAAGAAATACCACCGAAGCCGTGAGTACAGCAAATCTTGGTAAGGTGTACCAATGAAACCGAAATCCAAGTCCTGCAACGATGAATCCTGCTAAAAACATAAGACCACTTAATTTGATAACAAGACTCTGTTCTTGTTGCGTTTCTTTTTCATTAAGTCGCTTTTTTAATAATTCGGGGTTCTTAAACATCATTACAATTCCCGCAATGAACATCGGCACAAACAAAATTCCCATAAATAACCAACCGTTAAAAAATGAAAAAGTACCGGCTGGTAAGAATATCAATACCCCAACTAAAACAATACCTAATAAAAATTTAGTAATTGCTTGAAGGAATAATTTCATTGTCATAGTAATTCTCCGTCAAATTCTTATTTATCGAAAAAATCATACCACAAAACTATGAATTTTTCAACCGAGCGCAAAAAATCACCCGTGACAAGTGTTCCGACTGTCGAGGGTGAAAAGTGAAATATCCTTCGGAAGTGAAATAATGGCTGATGGTCATTGTGAAATTTGATGCTGACGCATCAAGAGAAAAGAAACCAAACGGAGCAGAATCGAGGTAAAAGTAACCAAAAGTACACCTATTTCCTATCCACCTTTGCTCGTTCAAATTTGATTTTGAATGTAAATTCTTCTGGATCAGAATTAAAATCCTGCAATTCTATTTCCAAGGTATAATAATCACCGTGATCAACAAGTTTATCTGCCAACCACCATACCTTTTCTCTTCCTTCCAAAGAAATGCCATCCGTCATTATTTTGAAATTGAATAGGCGGATTTCTTTTACCGTATTATCATATATTGCGCCTTTTGAATTAATTCTCAAAGTCATAAGATTGCGATTATATTTATTCTTTTCTCTAATGAACTTACTGTAGTCGAATGGAAACTCAAAGGTTTCAATTCCAACAATGCATGCATCGTGCAAGCCGCTTATCCAATACCATTCCGGCGGATTCTCGGGGCAACTTGACATACATATCTTACCTTTTGTCATTACTGTTCTCCTTTGCAGTATTGATGGAGGAGATGAGCATAACACGGATACTTGCACAAGCAGACTCAAATTCCTTATATTGTTCCTCTGTAATGTAGTTTGTCTTGTATAGCAATTCCAACCAATATCCCGTTTCGTTTGCTTCTTTGAGGGCAATTTGGAGTTTGGCAATGAAATCAGCCTTTCCGTGAGCATACTGTGCTTCACGGATATTGGCTCCAATGGAAGTGCCGCTCCTGCCGATTTGATTGGAAATAATCGACTCGCGTTTTTCCTTCAAATATTTGACGAGGTTTATGATGGATACAGCGAAATCCATAGATTGTACTCTTAACTTGCTTTCAGCCATATCGGCACCTCCTATTCAAACATATTATATCATAAACATCAACAATAAGCAACATTCAGTGAAGCTTGGGCTTCGCCCAAGTGAAGCAGCGGCAATACCGCTGTGATGTATTGCGGCGTTGCCGCAAAGTGAAGCTAAGTGTTCTGCCTATCGTGCCGAAGGCACACTTCACGCACAAAGTGCGCTTCACATCCGAAGGACACTTCACGTTCCGCGCGAGCGGAACACTTAGTTCGAAAAAGAACACATTTGTCTGGTAGACAAATGTGGTCTTTTTCGTGGCGGAGACGGAGGGATTTGAACCCTCGCACCGGTTTCCCAGCCTACTCCCTTAGCAGGGGAGCCTCTTGAGCCACTTGAGTACGTCTCCATGGTACAATTCTATTAAAACTTATATGAATTTATGTGCCGAGGAATAAAAGTGTGGCGGAGAGGGTGGGATTCGAACCCACGGTTCCTTGCGGAATCACCGGTTTTCAAGACCGGCTCCTTAAACCACTCGGACACCTCTCCTCGGTGACAAATGATATGATAACATATTCTTTGGCAGAATGTCAAGTAAATATGCAATAAAATTTTATTGACGCGCCGCTTTTTTGACAGCGCGTCATTTTTTATTTACTTTACAGCGAGACTGGCAGCAAGTACGCTGTCGGGAGTGACCACGGCGGTTTTATAAAAATCATAAATAACCATACCGGGTTTTGCGCCGGATGTTTTTTTAACATTTTTAATGAGCGTATAATCAACTAAAACCTTTCCGGCGTTTCTTGCCTTGCTGTTATAGGCTGCAAGTTGCGCTGCCTCGGTAAGAGTCCTGTCAGGAACTTCTTTGCCCTCGGTCAGAATAACGGTATGTGAACCGGGAATTTTTTGGGTGTGTAGCCAGATGTCGCCTTTATTTGCTTCCCGCAGCGTGAGCTTGTCATTTTGTAGGTTGTTTCTGCCGCACAGAATCGTAAATCCATCTGATGAACGATATTTCAGATAGGGGATAGAAGTTTTCATCTGCTTTTTTTCTGCTTTTTTTCTGATATATCGCTCAGAATACAGCTCCTCACGAATTGCAGCAAGCTCGGCTTCGGATGAGGCTCGTGAAAGCGTGTCAAAAACAGAATCAATGTAAGATAACTCGGATTCACCGTTTTTAATAAGCTCGGTCAGCATTTTTTCGGCAGTGTCTGCTTTGCGGTATTCGTTGTAATATTTTTGCGCGTTTTGTACAGGTGTCAGCCTTGCATCTAAGGCAATTTCAATTTCAGGCTGCCTCTCATCATAAAAATCAATGAGCCGCACGGAGGTTTGCCCCTTTTCAAGAGCATTTAGATTGGCGTAAAGTATATCACCTTTATGCCGCAGAAGCTCTTTGTCCTTACAGACTTTAAGGTCTTGTCGCTGATTTGCCAGCTTTCTGGTAATACGCTCAGAGATGTTGAGCACTGTTTTTAAAAGGTCACCGCTTTTTTGGCGAACGCGCTCCATGCGGTCGCGCTCGGTGTAAAAATCATCAAGCAGTGCATCTAGACTTTCAAAAGAGCGCACCGTTGTGGTGAGCCCGTACTGATGAATCGGGAAAAAGGAAAAATCCTTTGGAATTCTGTTTTGGTCATAAATGGCGCAGGGCTGCGGCTTATAAATGAAGTTTTTAAGCTGTGAAACAAAAAACAGCAGCCTGTCAAGCATATCTTGGGAAAGCTCGCTGCAGAGTGTGTCAACATTTCTGGCGGCATAAAAAGCAGCTTCTCTGCAAACAATGGGAGAAAACCCACTGTAAAGCGAAAGCATTGCCTTAGAAAGCGGTAGTTCGCCGGCTAATAAAATATCATTGCGTATTTCTTCAGGTTGTTGCTCAAACAAATTCTTTTTATCCTGTTTGGGGGGCAGCTCATATTTTATGCCGGGCAACACAAACCGAACACTCGAAATCTCAGCATTTACCCTGCGAATAGAGTCTACAATATGCCCATCTTGGTTAATGAGAATAATGTTGCTGTTGTGTCCCATTATCTCAATACAAAGACTAACGGTTACAGGGTCGGCAAGCTCGTTTAAAATTTCAAAATCTAAAAACAAAACGCGGTCAAGCCCAAGTTGGCGAACACCCAAAAGCTTTCCGCCTGAAAGATATTTGCGAAGCAACATACAAAACATAGGAGGAACAGCAGGATTTTCGGGCTGATTTTGTGTAAAGTGGATTCGTGCTCCGGTTGCTCCTGCTGAGAGGAGCAGCTTTCTGTTTCCGTTTTTATGGCGAAGCGAAAGAATAATGCAGTCGCGCATCGGTTGTGAGACCTTTTCTACTCGCGCACCTTCAAAATCGCTGTTAAGCTTTTGTGCAATTATTGATAAACAAATTCCGTCCAGCGCCATTTTGTTTCTCCTTCAATTATTTTTTTCATCATATCATAAAAACTTATTTTTTTCAAGCTGTCTACCGTTTTTTTGAATTGACATTATATCTCTAAAAAGGTATAATAATATATTATAAATAAGGAGGAATGGGTATGCATAAGGCACTTTACCGCAAATGGCGGCCGCAGGTTTTTGAAGATGTAATCGGACAGGATTATATCATTACCGTTTTGAAAAATCAGGTCGCAACAGGCAAAGTGGGGCATGCCTATCTGTTCACAGGCTCCCGTGGCACTGGTAAGACTACCTGCGCCAAAATTTTTTCCAAAGCAGTTAATTGTGAGCACAATCATGAGGGTGACCCTTGTCTTACTTGCGATATTTGCAACAGCGTCGGCAATGGATCTGCCATAGATGTTGTTGAAATAGATGCCGCCAGCCATACAGGTGTTGATAATATTCGAGATATTATTGAGGAATCGGCGTTTCTTCCCGCTGTTTGTAAATATCGTGTTTATATTATTGATGAGGCGCATATGCTCAGCACCAGTGCCTTTAATGCACTTTTAAAAATCATGGAAGAACCTCCTGCGCATATTATTTTTATCTTGGCAACTACTGAGGTTCATCAGGTTCCCGTTACCATTATTTCCCGCTGTCAGCGGTTTGATTTTTCCCGTATAGAGGATGAACTTATCGTTTCTCAGCTTTTAAAGGTCGCAGAGGGTGAGGAGATAGAGCTTGAGCAAGATGCAGCGCAGGTTATTGCTCGCCTTGCTGATGGCGGCATGCGTGACGCGCTTTCTCTTTTTGACCAGTGTGCCTCTTATGATAACCATGTTACAAGAGAGGTTGTTTCTAAGGTGTCCGGTCAGGCAGACCGCAGCTTTATTTTAGAAATGGCAGAGGCAGTTTTAGAAGAGGATGCTGCAGCAGTTTTAAAGCTTACAAAAAAAGCGCATAACGCTTCGCTTTCCTTTAGCTTTATTGTTTCCGAGCTTATTTCATTTTATCGAGATGTCATGGTTGCAAAAGCGGTCGGCTGCGGGGATGGCGAGCTGTTTTCAATAGGAACTGATTTGGAAGCTCTCTCGGGTTATGCGGATAAAATGTCTCTTTCTCAAATAATGTACTGTCTCAGCACCCTTTCCGAAACCTTAAACGGTTTGGGAAAATCAGCATACCCCAATGTTTTATTTGAGCAGTGTATGATAAAGCTTTGCTCGCCTTTTTTAAGCAGTGACTCGGAGGCTATTGTTTGCAGACTTGAGAAGTTAGAAAAGCGGTTGCTATCGGTTCCCACCGATTTTTCCCCTTTTACTGCACCCAAAGCAGAGGTGACTGCTGTGCCGAAGGCTGAGCAGAAGCTCACCCCTGTGCAAAAAGAGTCAGATGCTTTTCAAAAGGTTTCTGCACCGGAGGGTAAACAGCCATTTACCCTTTGGAACAAGGTTCTGGATGCTCTATCTGCTGCCAATCCACCGCTGCATGCAGCACTTCGCCAATCCAAAGCATATATCGAAAACGATGTTGTTTATATAGATACCAATGATTTTTCATTCGCTCTCTTAAAGGGCAGCGAACAAAATCGACAAAGTCTGAAAGCCGTGGTTGCATCCGTATCGGGTAAACCTTTAATGATCGCGCAGTATAAAGAGAAAAATTCCTCCGTTTCGGTAAGCAGTAATGCTATGGCAGAGATATTAAAGCGCGCCGAGCGCAATGGAGTGGAAATTCGCAAAGATTAAAAAGGAGAAATTTTGATGAATGAGCTTTCATCGCTGTTGGATCGGTATAAAAGTATCGTTGTGTTTGACACCGAAACAACAGGACTTAATTTTAGTACAGACCAAATCATTGAGCTTGCAGCGGTCAAAATTCAAAAGAATGAGCGGGGTAAGGTTGAATTAACGGACGAGATGGACGAATTTATCCGTCTCCCTGAGGGAAAACTGCTTGACCCGTTTGTAATAAATCTTACAGGCATTACCGACGAAATGCTTCTCACAAAAGGCATTTCATATCAAAAGGCGGCAGAGCTGTTTTACAATATGGCATCTGACGGACCAACCTTGCTTGCAGCACACAATGCTCAGTTTGATTTAATGTTTACCCGCACACTTTTGCGCGGCTGCAAATTTAATTATACCCTTGATTTCCTCGATACACTAACGGTGTATAAGGATAGGCGTCCCTATCCGCATAAGTTAAAGGATGCTATTACTGCTTACGGATTGGATGGTAAGGTTCAAAACAGCCATCGCGCTATCGACGATGTTAAGGCACTTGTCGAAGTCTTAATGGCGATGGATTGTGAGCGTCCGGATTTAGAGCAGTACATAAACCTTTTTGGGTTTAATAAAAAATACGGTATTAGCGGCGAAAAGATAAAAGGCGTACGCTATGTCCCGCAAAGCTACCATGATAAAAAAACTCTGGTTGAGGAAACACTTTATTCTTATTTAAGAAAAGTTCCATCAGCAGAGGTTTAAAAACAGAAAGGATAGATCAAAATGAAAGCAAGACTTCCGCAGGGTTACGGTTCTTCCGGTATGAACCCCAATAATATGATGAAACAGGTCCAGAAAATGCAGGCAGACATGCAGAAGGCTCAGGAGGAGCTGGAGCAAAAGGAGTACACCTCGGTTGTCGGCGGTGGTGCTGTTGAAATCACCATGACAGGCAAAAAGAGTGTTACTTCGGTTAAAATTAAGCCCGAAGTTGTCAATCCCGACGATGTTGAGATGCTGGAAGACCTTATTTCGGCAGCTGTTAATGATGTTATTTCTAAAATTGAGGCAGATTCGTCTGATACCATGCAGCAAATAACAGGTTCTATGCCGAGTATCCCGGGTCTTTTCTAAAAGCACTCAGAAAGGATTTAAGTTATGAGTATGGCGGTTCCCAGCCTTGTAAAGCTTATTGAACAGTTTGAAAAGCTACCCGGTATCGGCAGAAAATCGGCACAGCGTATGGCATTTTTTATGCTCTCCCAGCCGATTGAAAAAGCCGAGGAGTTCGCAAATGCGGTTGTAACGGCGCATAAGTCTATCCGCCGTTGCAGCGTTTGCTGTAACCTCTCTGAGCAAGAGATCTGCCCTGTTTGCTCCGATGCTATGCGTGACCGATCAACCGTTTGTATTGTTGAAAGCCCGCGGGATGTTATGAGCTTCGAGCGGGTGGGGGAGTATCGGGGGCTTTATCATGTGCTGCATGGTCTTATCTCTCCTCTTGATAATATCGGTCCTGATGCAATATGCATAGATGAGCTTGTCCGCCGCCTTGATGAGGGCGAGATAAAGGAGGCTATTATGGCAACGGGGGCCACCACCGAGGGTGAAGCTACCGCTATTTATATCTCAAATAGAATATTAAAGCCGCGCGGCATTAAGGTGACTCGCTTGTCTTACGGTATTCCTATTGGCAGTAACCTTGAGTATGCCGATGAGATGACGCTTTTGAGAGCCCTCAAAGACCGAAATGAATTTTAAGCCATTTTAGATTATAAAGGAGGTGAACAAATGGCAGAGGATAAAAATAGAAATATTACTCAAAATCGGAAGGCATTTCATGATTATTTTATTGATGAAAGCTTTGAGGCGGGCATTGAGCTTTTCGGAACAGAGGTTAAATCTATCCGCATGGGCGGCGTTAATTTAAAGGATTCCTATTGCGAGATAGATCAAGGCGAGCTGTTTGTTCACGGAATGCATATAAGCCCATATGAAAAGGGCAATATTTTTAATAAAGACCCGCTTCGTCCCAAAAAATTGCTTATGCATAAAAGGGAGATAAATCGACTGCTGGGACTTGTCAAAAGAGAGGGTTTTACTCTTATTCCGCTTTCTTTGTATTTTAAAGGCAGCCGCGTTAAGATGTCGCTTGGGCTGTGCCGAGGTAAAAAGCTTTATGATAAGCGCAGTGATGCTGCTGCCAGAGATGCTAAGCGAGAAATTGAGAGAAACTTAAAGTCCAGACAACGAGGTGAGGACTGGTGATAAACGAGGTTCTTAATCTGACGGTTAAAACCGAGGGACAAAATCCGGAGTATACCGCCTCGCTTAAATGCTTTATTCCAAATGTTGGGCTCAAAGCTGTTGAAGGTGGAAAAAGAGCGGTCATCGTTTGTCCCGGAGGAGGCTATCGCAACCGCGCCGGTCATGAGTCAGAGCCTATTGCTATGGCGTTTGCGGCGTCCGGAATTGCCACCTTTATTTTAAATTACAGCGTTGCTCCCGCTATTTTTCCGCAGGCTGTCTGTGAGGCGGCAGAGGCTGTAAAGATTGTTCGCGAAAATGCGGAAAAATGGGGCATTAACCCCGATAAAATTATGATTTGCGGCTTTTCCGCAGGCGGTCATCTTGCCGCCGGTCTCGGCGTTTTCTATGATAAGCCTCAAGTCCTTGAGAATTTAGGATGCGCCGCCCGGGATTGTAAGCCTAACGGTATGATTTTAGCCTACCCGGTTATCAGCGGCGGTGAGTTTGCACATAAAGATTCTTTTGAAAGGCTTATGGGCGAACCTTATGATATTGAAAGGGCACAAAACTTTTCGATAGAAAAACACGTTTCAGAGTCAACTCCGCCTGCTTTCATTATGCACACCTTTGAGGATACAGCTGTTCCTGTTCAAAACAGTCTGCTTCTTGCCTCTGCGCTTGCAGAGTATAAGGTAAACACCGAATTGCATATATATCCGCATGGAGACCATGGAATCGGACTTGCAAACGGTGTTGCGGGAATTTTTCAACCCGAGGCTGAAGATTGGTTTCAGCTTGCCATTCGTTGGGCAAAAAAATTATAATAAAAACCACTCGCATATCTTGTTTTTTTATGATATAATAATAGAGCAGGTTCATGCGAGATACACCTGGGGGCGTAAAGGGTTCGACGGGGGTTTTAAGTCATGATAAGCGAGTAGAGGCTCGGACACTCTTTAAAATCCGAAACTTAAATTTAAACGCTAACAATAATAAATTAGCTTACGCTGCTTAATTTAAGCGGCCGTTTGACCTGATAGGACCACGGATCGGGATCAAGCGTCACATGAGTGGTGAACGCATTTGATCGGCACCTCGAGGTCAGATGTGTATCAGAGGTTACTAATGCAGAGAGCCTGTTTGTCGGCGATTTGCAAAGGGAATGTAAAAGATAAACTACACTCGTAGAAAGTCATGATAAGAGATTTTCGGACGGGGGTTCGATTCCCCCCGCCTCCACCAAAGAATAACCGCAACTTGTATTAAAG
>JAZQMT010000096.1:0-19438 GCA_045543635.1 Oscillospiraceae bacterium
TGTCAGGCAGGCTTTATCTATCGTCCTTTTCGCGAAAAAAATGTTGAAACGCTTGTTTCGCAGGCAAAGGACCTTTGTGATAACACAGGCTATGATGAGATTTCCCTCTGTTCTTTAAGCACAAGTGACCACACTCGGATAGAGCATCTTCTCTCCGAGCTTACCAAATGGTCGGATAAAGAGAAAATCAGCCTATCCCTGCCAAGCCTTCGTGTTGATAACTTTTCAAAGGAGGTGCTCGATGGCATCAGCGGTATCCGCAAGAGCGGGCTTACATTTGCGCCCGAAGCGGGAACGCAGCGGCTTCGCGATGTTATCAACAAAAATGTAACCGCCGAGGAGCTTCACAATACCTGCCGTATTGCATTTGAGGGTGGTTACACAAGCATTAAACTGTATTTCATGATAGGGCTTCCCACCGAAACCGACGAGGATATTGAGGGCATTATTCGCACTGCACAAAGCGTTGTGGACCTGTTTTACAGTTTGGAAAACCGCCCCAAAGGCGGCATTACCGTAACGGTCAGTGTTGCCACCTTTGTCCCCAAACCCCACACACCTTTTCAGTGGGAAGCACAAAATTCGCTTGACACCGTTATTCGGAAACATGAGCTGTTAAAATCCATTCACAGAAGCAAAAAAATAACCCTCAATTATCATGCCAGCAACACCAGCATTTTGGAGGGGGCTTTTGCAAGAGGGGACAGAAGGCTTGCAAATGTTATATATGAGGCTTATTTAAGCGGCAGCTATTTTGATAGCTGGAGCGAGGGATTCGATTTTGATAAATGGCAGTCCGCTTTTAAAAAATGCGGCTTAAACATCGAATTTTATCAGGGCAGAAAGCGCGCTTTTGATGAGGTGCTTCCTTGGTCGCATATTGATTTCGGTGTTTCTCAAAAATTCTTGGAAAAAGAATGTAAAAAGGCTTATGAGGCGCAAACCACCCCGCATTGCCGCAAGGCTTGCAGCGGTTGCGGTGCGAATAAGTTTGAGGGAGGTCAGTGCCGTGCGTAATATCAGGATTTTCTTTTCAAAGCGTGACCGAGCAAAATATATCTCGCACCTTGATATGACAAGGCTGTTTCAGCGTGCTGTGCGCAGAACAGGCATCACCATGTGGTACACCGAGGGGTTTCACCCGCACCTTTACATGACCTTTGCACTCCCGCTGTCTCTTGGGATTGAAAGTGATTGCGAAAGCGTTGATATGCGCCTTATGGATGAAATTTCCTTAGAGGGTGTTAAAGAGCGGCTGAATGCCGTTTTGCCGCAGGGCATTGCTGTTTGCGACGTATGCGAACCTGTTATGAAAGCAAACCGAATTTCCTCGTCGCAATATGCTGTAAAGCTTTTCGGCTTGTCCAAGAAAAAGGCGGAGATGCAAGCTTTTTTAGCGCAGGACGAGATAAAAATGATAAAAAAAGGCAAAGCAGGGGAGAAGCTCTTAAATGTTAAGCCTTGGATATATGAGTACAGCATTTCGGAAAGCGGCAGAGACTTAGAGCTCAGCCTGCGCCTTGCATCGGGAAACACCAACACATTAAATCCGCAAATGCTGTTAAGTGTTTTTGCAGAGCAGTTTCATGTAAAGGTAGATGGTGCATTTGTGCTGCGAACTGCAATTTTTGCAGAAAACGGCGAGATATTTCATTAAAAGTTCGTTTTTCTGTTGATTTCCTTAAAAAAATATAGTAAAATATTCTATTAGATTAGTAAAGAATTTTGCGGAGGTTTTGGTTATGAAAAAAGCGGTTTTAAGTTTTATTGTCCTTTCCTTGGTGTGTGCTGTTCTAATGTCCGGTTGCGGTCAAAAGGATTCGGGCAAGCTTTCCTCTGTTAAAATTCACAATGCCGAGATTGCATGCGGTGTTGATATGGACAAGGTTCTTGATGCTTTTTCCGATTTGGAATATGAATATTCTGAAAGTATCAGCTGTGCTTACAATGGTATGGATAAAATTTATGATTATGCCGATGAAGGTTTTATTATCTACACCTATCCTGTCGGCGATAAAGATTTTGTCCTCGAAGTTGCAATATCATCCGAACAGATCACCCAGAAAGATGGCAAGGTCTATGTCGGCATGTCTAAAGACGAGGTTATTGCCCTTTTCGGCTCGGATTACAAAGAGGAAGGGGAAACCATTACCTACACTGTTAAGGACAAGCAGACCATGTATTTCCTGCTTTCTGACGGGATTGTTGTCGAATATGCCATCAGTGTTGCGGAATAACATTCCGCACATTTTTTTGTAAATGCTTTGGGAGGAATTATGAAAAAGATTTTGTTACTTTGCCTTGCGGCATTTTTGATGTTTAGCTGTGTTTCCTGCGCAGAAAAGGAGCCTGTTATCAGCAGTTCTGAAAATAAACCGCTATCCTCTGCGTTTGTAGAGACAAGCTCTGTCAAAGCGCAAAGCGAGGCAGCTGCTCTTGAAAGCCTTAAACAAGAGGTTTCACAAAAAGCAAAGGAGGCTCTTGCACAGGTTGTTACAAATAACATGACCGAGATAGAAAAAGCCAAGATCTCATATGACTGGCTGTTCTATCATTTTAAATATCGCGGCATGGCTGTCGATGTTTCCGGCGGCTATACCGACCAATTAACACTGGAGCTTGCCGACTATTATTTTAAATATCACAAAGGCTCCTGCGAGCATTATGCCGCTGCCCAAAAGGTTCTTTTAGAGGAGCTGGGCTATCATGTTAAGTATGTCGAGGGCGAGCGGTATGACTCCTCAAATAAGGTCTGGGGCGAGCATGTCTGGGTTATGATGGAAGTTGAAGGAAATTGGTATCACGTTGATGGGCTTTTCGGCGGCAATCACACTGCCAGCCTTTCGAGCATGTTCTGTGTTCCTGACTCTGCTTTAGAGAACACACACCGCTGGGACAAAGCAAACTATCCTGCCTGCACCCAGCCGCAGCTTTTAAAATAGTTTTTGTGCTCGTATGGGCAAAAACGGAGGACATCATGAAAAAGTTTTCCTTGATTTCGGTGCTTTTTGCCTTCTTGCTTGTTGCAGTTTCCTGCGAAAATATAATGCAACCTGTTCAAAGTGAAATCGGCACTACATCTTCGGCTATTGCACCCTCGGAAGAAAGCAATCTTGCTTCCGAAACAAGCTCTCAAACAGAGATAAGCAGTATTGCAGCAGCCGAAAAAGAAGAAAGCTCGTCCGGCAGTCTGCTCGTTTCGTCTCTGAGAGAAACGGCTGCATCTTCTTCATCAAAACCTGTCGAAACATCTTCTGTCCCTCAGTCCAAACCGCTGCCTAATCCCACTGTCACGTTGCAAGAGCTAAAGCAAAGCAACAGCAAAAAAGCGCGCGAAATTATCGCCAAAGTTACAAATGATGATATGACAGCTGTTGAAAAGGCAAAGGCAACATATAAATGGTTGTATCCCAATTTTAAATATCGCGGTGTTAAGGTTGACCTTTCCGAGGGTTACACCGAGCAGCTTACCCATGAGCTTGCTGCCTATTATTTCAAATACCATAAAGGCTCGTGTGAACACTATGCCGCTGCCCAAAAGGTGCTTTTTAGTGAGCTTGGCTTAGAGTCCTATTATGTACAGGGTGAACGCTATTCCAAGTGGACAAAAAAATGGGGCTCTCATACATGGCTTATGGTAAACATAGAAGGAAATATGTATCATGTTGACGGGCTGTACGGTGGACTTTTCTATGACAAAATTGAAACCACCTTTTGTGTACCTGATCATGCACTTGAAAAAACACACCGCTGGAATAGAGACACCTATGTTCCTTGCACCCAGCCGCAGCTTTTACAATAAACACTTTAAGGAGAAAATATCAATGTTTGTTCTTGAAAAAATTGCAGAGTACGCCAAACAGGCAGATAGGAAGGCGGTCATTTATCACGATAAGGCTATGACCTATTCTGAGCTTGAGCATGCTTCCAACGCCTTTGCAGATTTTCTTTTAAAAAACGGCAAGACGAAATCTCCCGTCGTTATTTTCGGACACAAGGAAGAAGAATTTCTTCCCTGTATGTATGGTGCGCTCAAAGCGGGCAGAGCATATGTGCCCGTTGATATAACTTTTCCTGCTGATAGGCTTGAAATGGTGCTGCACGATGTTGCTCCCGAATTTTTTGTCACGCTGCGCGACACCCCGGTGTCGGTAGGAGAGGGAACGCAGAGCCTTTCCGTTTTGGAAATTGATGATATTTTTAAAAGTTATCAGGGAGGCGCTATTGACAGCTCAAACTGGGTAAAACCTGAGGATAATTGTTACATTCTCTTCACCTCCGGCTCTACAGGGCGCCCCAAAGGTGTTCCCATTAATAGAGCCAATATTGAAAACCTCGCAAAATATTTAACCCCTTGGTGCGATATTGAGGCAAACACCGATATTATCACCAATCAGATCTCCTTTTCCTTTGATGTTTCGGTTGTATCGGTATATATTGGTGTCTCTTTAGGTAAAACCCTTTACACGATTGACAAATCCATGATGGAAACTCCTGCAAGCCTTTATGAAGGGCTTGAAAATTCACAGCTTTCGTTTTGGGTATCAACTCCGTCTTTTGCGGAGCTTTGTGCAATGTCCGATAGCTTTAATGAAAAAATGCTGCCTAATTTAAAGCGGTTTCTTTTCTGCGGTGAAACCCTAACACATAAGCTTGTGGATTTACTTACCGAGCGTTTTCCAAACGCCGATATTGTTAATACTTATGGTCCTACTGAGGCAACCGTTCTTGTCACCGCAAGCGTTATAACCGATGAGATGGCACGCGATGAAAAACCTATTCCCATTGGAAAGCCTCTACCGGAAGTAGAATTTCGTATTGTTGATGCCGCTGGAAAAGAGCTTGCTGATGGAGAGATCGGTGAGCTTCAAATAATCAGCGATAATGTCGGTCATGGCTATTACGGACGCCCCGATTTGACAGCCAAGGTGTTTTTCGAAACCGAGTCGCGAGGTCAGAAAAAACGTGGTTATCGCACAGGCGATGCCTGCTATCGGCATAACGGGCTTTACTATTTCTGCGGTAGAATGGATTTCCAGATAAAGCTTAATGGTTATCGCATCGAGCTTGAGGATATTGAAAATAATATGGCAAAGATAGAAAATGTCAGCCGTGCTGTTGTTATTCCCGTTATGAAAGAGGAAAAGGTGGATTACCTTGCAGCATTTGTGCTCTTAACACACGCCATAGAGGTTCCTAAGCTTCGCGAGATTACCCGTATCAAAGGGGAGCTTGCAAAATTCGTTCCGTCTTATATGGTGCCTCGAAAAATCGTCCTTTGTGATAGTTTTCCCACCAACACAAACGGTAAGGTGGATAGAAAGCTGCTGGCTTCACAGCTGTAAAAGAGAGGAGAAAAAATGGTTCCCTTTGATTCACTTATCTTTTTCTATATACTAGCCGCCTTGCTTGTTCCCGCAGCGGTGCTTGGGCTATGCGGTAAACCGATTAAATATTATGGTGCGTTTGTAACCTTTGTGTTTTTGCTACTTATCTTTAACACACCGATAAAGCTTTTGTATGTCGCACTTTTTGCCCTTTGGCAGCTTTTGCTTGTAAAAGTTTTTCCGCTTGTCCTTAAAAAAGTAAACAAGCGTCCGATGCTTTGGCTGTTTATCCTGCTTTCGCTTCTTCCCATGATATTTACAAAATTTCATTTGGAGATAGGCGGCAGCGTGTTTGGGATTTTAGGGCTTTCGTATCTAACCTTCCGTTCGCTTCAGGTTCTTATTGACAGCTATGACGGGCTTATCGAAAAAATCGGTGTTTTTGATTTTCTTTATTTCTTGCTTTTCTTTCCAAGTATCAGTTCCGGTCCTATTGATAGGTCCAGGAGATTTTGTAAAGAGCTTGATACACCTTACACCAAAGAGGAATACCGCGAAATGCTTGAGAAGGGTATTTGGAAGCTGTTTTCAGGCGCGTTTTATAACTTTGTAATTTCCAATCTTATTTATTCCTATTGGCTTACTCCGCTTGGAAGCGGATTTCTTGCAGATGTTTCGTACATGTATGGGTACACTCTGTTTTTGTTCTTTAACTTTGCCGGTTACAGCGCTATGGCAATCGGAACAGCTTATATTTTAGGCGTTAAAATGGAAGAAAACTTTAACATGCCTTTCGGTGCAGTCGATATGAAGGATTTTTGGAGCCGTTGGCATATTTCGCTCTCAACATGGCTTCGCGATTATGTCTACTCTCGCTTTGCCCTTGCAGCTCTGAAAGGCAAGTGGTTTAAAAATCCCTATACCGCTTCTTATATTGGCTATGTTATCACTATGATGACCATGGGAATATGGCACGGTATCGAGTGGCACTATATTGTGTATGGTGCTTATCACGGATTGCTGATGTGTATTAACGATGTGCTGGATAATAAGGTAAAAGGTTTTAAAAAATTAAAACGGAATCCAAAATGGCAGCCGCTATGTTGCCTTGTTACGATTCATCTTTTTAGTTTTGGCTTGCTTATTTTTTCGGGCAGATTATTTTAGGAGGAAATAAAAAATGGAAGAAAAAATACTTGAAATTTTAGCAGAAAAATGCGGTGTTGAACCCGAGGACCTTTCCGAGGATATGGATATTGATCTTTTTGAGGAAGGCTTGCTTGATTCCTTTGCTATGCTTGGTCTTATCGTCGATTTTGAAGAGCAGCTTGGAATTAAGCTGGAGATCACCGAAATTGATAGAAAAGACATTAATACACCCAACAAGGTTATTGAAAACCTTAAAAAGAGAGGATAAACTGTGAAAAAATTTTTGCTGCGCGCATCCTGTTTCTTAATAATAGCAGCGCTTTTGCTGTTTTCGATGCCATATGCCATTCGTGCAACTATGCCAGAGTATAATGAGGCCCTCGGAAACGGGAGCGATGATCAGAAAATTCAGGGGCTTTATCTTTTAAAAGAATCGGCATCTCACTTAGATAATGTTATTGTTTATGGCTCATCTGAATTGCGCACTGATTATATTTCCACCCACCCGGCAATTTTTTTTGCAGGTAAGCGAACCGGCTTTCAGGTAAATCTTGTGGGTAGGGGTTCTTGCCAGAGTATTATTCATGCGATCAGTATTGCTGCTTCAGGCGATAGTCTTAAAAGTTCTCCCGTAGTTCTTATAACCTCTCCGCAGTCATATGTAGAGGGCGGCATTACACCGGATATGTTTTTTGCAAATTTTTCTAAACAACAGTATATAACTATTATGTATGATTCTTCAGTAAGTGCCGATATTAAAAAACGCCTTTCTGTCCGCATTACAGAATTGCTTGAGCGTTATGACCAAGAGTTCGGTAAACTTCAAGGGTATGACGATATTCGTATTTTAGCAGCTGCGGGAGCAAACGGCGGGTTTGCAGGTTCTTCTGTAAAGGCAGTTACTGCGCCTTTCTTTCTTTTTGAACGCTTTATGTGCGATAACCGAGATATGATAAAATCGGCAGATTTAATTCGTTCTTGTAAAACGCCTCAAAACAGCGCGCTTTCGGATGAGATTAATTGGGAAACAGAGGCAAAAGCTGCCGAGGAAATTGCAAAGCAGGAAACGGGCAATAATGATTTCGGTATGCGAAACAGCGATTATAAAAAGAATGTCGGCAACAAGCTATCAAGCTTTAAAAATCGTGATAAAACTCTTTCTTATGATCATTCGGTTGAATATGACGATTTAAAGCTACTCATGGACATCTGTGAGCAAAAGGGGATTCGCCCGCTGTTTGTAAGTGTTCCGCTGCATGGGCAGTGGTCGGATTACACCGGATTCACAAAAGAGCGCCGTCAAAGCTATTACAATAAGGTTGAAAGTGTTGTCAGTCAGTATGATGTGGAGTTTCTGGATTTAAGCGGGTATGAATATCAAGAATATTTCCTGTGTGATACCATGCACTTGGGATGGAAAGGGTGGCTTAAGGTTAATGAAGAAATGGATGCGTTTTATCGCCGATTTAACGGATAAAATTTATCATAACAGTTTTTTGCGCGTAGCTTTTTATCTTTGCGTTATTGCCGCTCTTGTACTTCTGTATCTGTTTACGGACGGACAGAAGATCGAATTTGTTTATAATGACTTTTAATATAAGGAGAATATTTCATGGAAAAGACTATGGACTTAAAACAGGTGTTTGTTGCTGCAAATGAGTTAGCGGCTAAGACTGTTACTGTCTGCGGTTGGGTAAAAACCATTCGCTCGTCTAAAGCAATTGGTTTTATTGAGCTTAATGACGGAACATGTTTTAAAAATCTTCAAATCGTTTTTGAGGATGAAAAGGTAAGTAATTTTGGGGAAATTGCAAAACTCAATGTCGGCAGCGCGCTGTATGTTACCGGCAAAATCGTGCTCACACCCGAAATGCGCCAGCCTTTTGAGCTGCACGCTGAGGAAATTGTTGTTGAAGGGCAGTCTCCCAATGATTATCCGCTTCAGAAAAAACGACACAGCCCTGAGTTTCTGAGAACCATAGCACATCTTCGTGCTCGCACCAATCTGTATGGCGCTGCGTTCCGTGTCCGCTCGGTTGCAGCTTATGCGATCCATAAGTTTTTTCAGGAGAGCGGCTTTGTCTATGTTCACACACCCATCATTACAGGCAGTGACTGTGAGGGAGCGGGAGAGATGTTCCGCGTAACCACGCTTGATCCTCAAAATCCTCCCCTTAATGAGGATGGAACGGTGGACTATTCGCAAGACTTTTTCGGAAAACAAACTCAGCTCACTGTTTCGGGTCAGCTTGAGGGTGAGTGCATGGCAATGGCATTTGGTAAGATATATACCTTTGGTCCCACCTTCCGTGCCGAAAACTCCAACACCCAGCGTCATGCCGCTGAGTTTTGGATGGTTGAGCCTGAAATTGCATTCTGTGAGCTTTCTGATGTTATGGATACAGCTCAAAACATGATTAAGTTTGTTATTAATTATGTCTTTGAGCATTGTTCGGATGAGCTTAATTTCTTTAATTCTTTTGTGGATAAAGGGCTTATCGAGCGTCTTAAATTTGTTGCAGAGTCTCCCTTTGTTCGTATGACCTATACCGAGGCTGTAGCAGCTTTAGAAAAAGTAAATGACCGCTTTACCTATAAAGCCTACTGGGGCTGCGATCTGCAAACCGAGCATGAACGATACCTCACTGAGGAACTTTGTAAATGCCCTGTCTTTGTAACCGATTATCCTAAAGAAATAAAAGCGTTCTATATGCGCCAAAATGAAGACGGCAAGACTGTCGGAGCAGTTGACCTGCTTGTTCCCGGCATTGGTGAGATTATTGGCGGAAGCCAGCGCGAAGAGCGTCTTGATGTTCTTGTGGACAGAATTCACGAGCTTGGTCTTAATGAAGAGGATTATTCTTGGTATCTTGATTTAAGGCGTTACGGCGGTGCCCGCCACGGAGGTTTCGGTCTTGGTTTCGAACGCCTTATCATGTATCTCACCGGTATTTCCAATATTCGCGATGTCCTGCTTTTCCCCAGAACAGTTGGTAACGCTGAATTTTAAAAAAAGGAAATGAGAAATAAGATGGCAAAAAATCAAAATGTCGCTCTGCCTGTTATTCGCAGACTCCCGCGCTATTACCGTTTTGTTTGCAGCCTTATAGCGGATGGAGTAGAGCGCATTTCCTCAAAAGAGCTCTCTCAGAGAATGGGGCTTACCGCCTCCCAGATCCGTCAGGACTTAAATTGCTTTGGAGGTTTTGGGCAGCAGGGCTATGGGTATAATCTTGCTGTTCTAAAAGAGGAAATAGGAAAAATTTTAGGTCTTGACCAAAAAATAAAAACCATCATTGTCGGCGCAGGTAATATCGGCCGCGCTGTTGGCAGAGGAATTGATTTCGACTCTGAGGGCTTTGAATTTGTAGGAATATTTGATAGAAGTCCTGATGTTATAGGGAAATTGATTAATGGGAAAAAGGTTCGTGATGCGCAGTTTCTCCATGAGTTTTGCACAAAAAATTCGGTAACGGCTGCAGTGGTGTGCGTTCCTGATAGTAGTGCTTCTCAAGTAATAGATGAGCTAATCTCTGCCGAGATAAAAATTTTTTGGAATTTTACACACTATGATATATTGCTTCGATACCCCAATAAAAAACTTGCAGTTGAAAATGTTCATCTTAACGATAGCCTGATGACTTTGCGCTATCTCGCAAATGATATTGACCAATAAATTATCTTAATTTAAAGATAACTTATTGACAAAGTATGCCGATTTTTTTAAAATAGTGGTATAGCTTAAACATTTTAAATCTGCATAAAAGATGCAGTGAGGAGGATAATTATGAATAAGTTGTATGCGGGTTTTGGTAGAGTTAACATTACTCCGATGATGGGAATTCCCGTAAGCGGATATTTTGTTCCCCGTTATGCTGATGGTGTTCTTGATGAGCTTGAGATCAATGCTCTTGCCCTTTCCTGCGGTGATGATAAAGTTGTTTTACTCAGCGCAGATAATGTTGGAATTAAACAAGATATTTCCGAGAGATTTAGAAGACATATTGCAGAGGTCTGCAATATTCCTTTTGAGGCAATCTACCTGCACGCAACCCATACCCACACAGGCCCGTCCACAAGATATGAAAGTACACGAAACGGAGCAGATGAAAAGGCGATAGCAGCAGATAAATTAGTTGATGAATATATCGAGTTCTTATATCACAAGTTTGCCGATGCTGCAAAGATGGCTTTCGATGATCTTAAACCTGCAAAAATGGGCTATGCAGTTGGAAAGGCTGCTAATATAGCATTTGTTCGCCGCTATGTTATGAAGGATGGAAGCATCAAAACCAACCCCGGCGTTAACAACCCTGATATCGTTCGCCCTGTTGGTGATATTGATGATAGAGTTAATGTTCTGCGTTTTGATCAGGAGGGCGGCTATAGTCTTGTTCTTGCAAATGTCGGTAACCATCCTGATGTTGTTGGTGGCTGCAAGATTTCAGCCGACTGGCCCGGTCTTACCAGACACATCTTTGAAAAGGCTATTGATAACACCCGTTGTATATTCTTTAATGGCTGTCAGGGCGATGTAAACCATGTTAATGTTCATCCTTGGCCCGGCTTCCTTAATGATACCTTTAATGATTTTGACGATGTTTCCAGAGGATATGGCCATGCAATACATATGGGCAGAGTTGTTGCAGGTGCAATTATGCAGGTATATGATAAGGTGGCATACACCGATGTTGATTCTATCCGCTTCGCACAGAAGGTTTTAGATGTTCCTTCCAATATGCCCAAGCCCGAGGAAGTTCCCGAGGCCATCCGTATTGATGAACTGCATAAAGCAGGCAGAGATGATGAGATTGGCTATGAGGGTATGATGCTCACTACTATTGTTGCCGAGGCAGGCCGTATGGTTCGCCTTAAGGATGGACCCGAATCCTTCCCCATGACACTTTCTGCCATTGCAATAGGCAATGTTGTTTTTGCCGGTATCCCTGGTGAGCCCTTTAACGGAATCAGCAAAGGCATTAAAGCCGCAGAGGGATGGGACCTTATTCTCCCTACCTGTATAACAAATGGATATGAGGGATATTTCCCCATGATAGATGCTTATGAAGAAGGCGGCTACGAGGCTCGCAGCTCGGGATTTAAGGCGGGTGTTGCTGAGCTTATTATTGAAGAATCCAAAAAACTGATTGCTACCCTTAAAAACTAAATATGTAAACAAAAATCCACTATGACATATTAATGTCATAGTGGATTTTTAATTGCTTCTTGTGTGTCCCAGCTTGCGGAATAGGCAATTTACTTTCTCGCGAAGTAATAGATGTTCCTCTTTTTTTAATTCAGGGTCTTTTGTGAGAATTTCCGAGGCGTAGCTTTGTGCCTTTTCTAAAAGCCACGAATTTGATAATAGGTCTGCGGTTTGCAGCGGAGGCAATCCGTGCTGTCTGTCTCCAAAAAAATCTCCGGGACCACGCTGTTCTAAATCAAACTTTGCTATCTCAAAGCCATCACTTGTTTTGGTCATAATAGAAAGTCGCGCCCTTGCTGTTTTGGAAAAATTGTCCGAAACCAAAATACAGTGTGCCTGCTCATTACCTCTGCCTACTCTGCCGCGCAGCTGATGCAGCTGGGATAGTCCAAATCTGTCAGCATTTTCTATCATCATAACGCTTGCATTTGCAACGTCAACACCAACTTCGATAACCGTTGTTGAAACTAAAAGGTCAATGTTTCCGTCACGAAACTCTGCCATAACAGCGTCCTTTTCGCCTGCTTTCATCTTTCCGTGCAAAAGCCCGATTTTTCGGTTAGGAAACTGTTTTTGTAATTTTTCATAGTATTCGATTGCAGACTCGATTTCAAGCGCTGACTCATCCACAGCAGGACAAACGATATAAACTTGTCTGCCTTTCGATATTTCTTTTTCTAAAAAGCCAAAAGCGCGCTGTCTTTTTGCGCTATCAATAAGATAGGTTTTCACGGCTTTGCGCCCCGCGGGCAGCTCGTCTAACACAGAAATGTCTAAATCACCGTAAATGGTCAAGGCAAGTGAGCGAGGGATAGGCGTTGCTGACATGATAAGGGTGTGCGGAAAAATTCCTTTGGAAATAAGGCGTGCGCGCTGCGAAACTCCAAAACGGTGCTGCTCGTCGGTTATGACGAGGGTAAGATTTTTAAATTCAACGTTTTTTTCTATAAGAGCGTGTGTTCCGCATAACACCCCTATTTCTCCCGCGGATACCGCCCCTAAAATTGCTCTTTTTTCTTTAGCGGGGGTAGAACCTGTCAAAAGCGCAACCGAAATGCCAAATGGAGAAAGCTGCTTTGAGAGTGTTTTGTAATGTTGGTTAGCAAGAATTTCAGTCGGCGCCATAAATGCTGACTGACCTTCGTTCTTGCAGACAGCATAAAATAATGCTGCTGCCACCAAGGTTTTTCCGGAACCGACATCGCCCTGTAAAAGACGATTCATACAGTGTCCGCTCTGCATGTCACTAAGCGCTGTATTCATGGTTTTGCTTTGTGCAGCTGTCGGAGAAAAGGGGAGATTGGATAGAAAAGGCGAAATGTTTGTGTCTTTTAAAACTACAGAAGCTGTCTGCCTTGCCCTTCGTCGTATTCCGGCCATTCCAAGCTGTAAGCATAGAAGCTCCTCTAAAATAAAGAGTTTGCGGGCTTGCTCTGCGTCCTTGATCTTTTTAGGAAAATGAATGTCCCAAAAAGCAGTGTAGTTGTTTTCGAGCCCTTCTTTCGAAAGGATTGCATCGGGTAAACAACTGCATTGAATTTTGCCTAAACCATCCAGTGCTGAGCGAATGTTGTTTGCTATCATTTTGTGCGAAAGACCTGCAGTCAGCGGGTAGTGCGGTTGCATGCTTTGAGCCGCATCTTTGGAGACAAAGAGAGGTACTGAAAGCTCGGGACGTAAAAGTGTTCCCGATAGCTTGCCGTGGAAAATATATTCTTCCCCTGTTTTTAGGGCAGAATACGCATATTTGTTGTTAAAAAAAGTAACAGTAATACCGTTTTGTGAAGCGTCCAGAACAAGAAGGCGAAAAATCGTCATCCCGCCGCGAATACGCAGCGGTGGAAACTTTTCCAAAACCTTTGCCGAAACAGTAATGGTATCCCCGATGTGACAACCATCTATCGGCATAGCTTCTGTAAAATCAATATATGTGCGCGGAAAATGGTGAATAAGCTCAGAAACAGTTTCAATTCCCAGTTTTTTGTATAAAGCGGCACGCTTTTCTCCAATTTTCGCTATGGCTGTAATCGGCATATTGAGACTAAGCATAGGGAACACCTCCTTTTTGCAAGAACGGGCGATGCGGAGACCACTCCGAATCGCCCGTTTTTTAATTATTCAACTGAAATGATGTAATAGTAAACAGGTTGTTTTCCTTCCACTAAAGAAATATCAATCGTGTCGGGAACTTTTAGGCGAAGTGCCTCAACCATAGCTTCAGCCTGCTTTTCTGTAACTCCTTCACCATAAAGAATGGTAATAAAGGAGGAGGTTTTCTTTAAAAGAGCTTTTGTCAGCCGAATAGCAGCCTTCTCAAGATCCTTTTCAACAAAGGAGAGCTTTCCGTTTTCAAGTGCTAAAAGCTCGCCTTCTTTAATTTTGTGTCCCTCGTAATCGGAATCGCGGGCAGCAAAGGTGATCTGTCCACTGCCAACGTTTTCAGCAGCTTTCATCATTTCAATTTGGTTATCGGATGCAGATGCCTCACCGTCAAAACAAAGCATAGCTGAAAGACCTTGCGGAATGGTGCGCGTGTGAAGGACTCTCACTTCGCGGTCCGCTAAAGGAACAGCCTGTTCGGCAGCCATGATAATGTTTTTGTTGTTAGGGAGAACAAAAACCGTCTTGGCAGGGACTGATTGTATTGCAGCTAATATATCTTCGGTGCTGGGATTCATAGTCTGTCCGCCGCTAACGATTTTATCAACACCTAAATCAGAAAATAGCTGTGCAACACCCTCACCGGCACAAACCGAAACAAAACCAAACGGTGTGTCGGGATCAACAGGAGCATATTCGGGAGCTTGCGGAGCGGTTGAGTCAGAATCAACGCGGTTAGCAAATTGTTCGCGCATGTTTTCAATTTTCATGTTGGTGAGCATACCGTGTTTAAGGCCTTGCTGAAGAGCTTTGCCTGGATTATCTGTGTGAACATGAACCTTAATAATATCCTCGTCATCAACCACAACAACGCTGTCACCGATGGACTCTAAGTAAGCACGCAGTGCAAGGGGATCGCGGCTTATAGACTTATCTTTTTGAACAATAAATTCGGTGCAGTAAGTAAAGGTGATCTCCTCTTCGAGATCAGCAATCTTGGCTTCCTTTTGCTGTGCAGGGGAGGGAGCAGCTTCCTCAGATGCGGAAATCATAACGCCGTCACGGAAAACAGACATCATGCCCTCAAATATAACACAAAGACCTTTACCGCCTGCGTCAACAACACCTGCTTTTTTCAAAACAGGGAGAATTTCAGGAGTTTTTGCAAGTGCTTCGTTTGCCGATTTGCAAACGCATTCCCAAAAAGCAACAAAATCATCATTCTTTTCAGCAAAAGCGGCAGCGCGCTTTGCGGTTAATCGAATAACGGTAAGAATTGTTCCCTCGGTAGGCTTCATAACAGCTTTGTAAGCAGATTCAGTGCCAGCCATGAGACCTTTGGCAAGATCCTCAACGGTAGCGCTTTCGCAGTTTGCAAGGCCTTTGGAAATACCGCGAAAAATCAGTGAAAGAATAACGCCCGAGTTGCCGCGGGCTCCGCGCAAAAGCGCAGAAGCAGCGGTTGAAGCTGCTTGCGCAACGGTGCAGTCATCCGAAAGCCTTGAAAGCTCGCGCGCTGCAGCGTTAATAGTCATAGACATGTTTGTACCGGTATCTCCATCCGGAACGGGGAATACATTCAGTTCGTCGATTTGCTGCTTCTGCGCCGTAATGTTATTGGCACCGCTTATCAGCGCATCACGAAAAATAGAGCCTGTTATCACAATAGCACTCTCCTTAAAGAATTGCGTGGAAAAACGCTTTACTTGTCGGAGGTTCCGTCAACATAAACGTTAACTTTTGAAACCTCAAGTCCGGTAGCATCCTCCACGGTGTATTTCACTTTATTGACAATACTCTTAACGATGGCAGGAATGTTGACACCGAAAGAAACAATGATGTGCAGATCAATAACAAGCTTGTTGTCCACTGCACGAACGCGAACGCCTTTATCTAAAGTTCTTCTGACAGAAACAAGTTGTTTCAGCCCGTCAACCGTTCCGCTGGTCGCCATGCCGGAAACGCCGAAACATCCGGAAGCAACAAAGCCGACAAGATTGGCGAAAAACTCTTGAGAAATTTCTATAACTCCGAGATGTGTTTCGATTTTTACCATAAAAGCAACCTCCTTACAAATTTTCCAATATATTGTATCATATTTGCGCAAGAAAATCAATCTTTATTTCGCTATTCTGATGTTCTTATGTAATGAAATAAATATTGCTGCGCAATTCCTGCATAATTTTGTGCAAATTCGGGAAAACCGTGCGGATAATATTTTTCTAAAGCCTTTTTTATCCATACATCTTTGGGAAATGCATCTAATTTATGAAAGCCGAATAATAATACACAGTCCGCAACCTTAGGTCCTACTCCGTTTATTTTCATCAGCATTTCTCTTCCGCTTTGGGTGTCTGATTTTTCAATAGCTTTAAGATCAACTTCACCTGAATAAACCTTTCTCGCTGCGTCCAAAATGTATTTGGCACGAAAACCGCTTTTAAGAGGTGCAAGATCCATTTCGGAAAGAAAGGCAAGCTTTTGTGGTTCGGGGAAAGTATAGCCGCCTTCAATAGCATCGCCAAAGTTTTCGCATAACCGCTCAATAATCCCTGCAATACGTTTTATGTTATTATTTTGCGATATAATAAAAGAACACAGCGTTTCCCAATGGGGCTGACGCATAATGCGTATTCCTCCGGCATAATCAATAGCTTTTTTCAGAGTCTCATCCTGTGAAAGGATGTTATTTATGCTATTGTAATCCTCGTCAAGTGCCAAAAAAGGAATAAGCTGCTCATCTGCAAATTTTTGGTCGCAGGAAATAAAAAGTTTTTCCCCGCATACCGTAAATTCTATGTATTTTCCTAAAGCAATTCCGCAAAATTTATTTTCCTCTGTTTCAATAAAACGAAAACATTGTCCGCAGTTTAGAGTCTGACGCAGATTAAAACCGTGCGGTAAAATAAGCTCCGCATTTTGTGCAGAAACTTTTTTCATGCAACTTCCTCCGTTTTTTTAATTTGCTATTTCCATTATAACAAAAATGTGTTATAATGAAAATAGAAATTTTTTCCGAAACAGGTGATTTTTTGGCAGAACGCATTTACACTATCCCCGTAAACGAGGTCTTTGAGGAAAAAGACGGTTGTCCTATATGCCGCCTTCGCAATATTTTAGAAGAACGGAGTTTGGAATATGTGCTTGGCTCTGCAATGATGGAGGATGATGTTCGAAGCGAAACCAATAAGCAGGGCTTTTGCAAAGAACATTTTTTCATGATGACAGAGCGCCGTAACAGATTGCCGTTAGCACTGATTATGGAAACCCATCTCGATGAGGTTGCGAAAAACATCAAGAAGAAAAAATACCGTCCTGATAAAAAAGAAATAAAAAGCGGCAATGTAGAAAAGAAAAGCTGTTTTGTCTGTTCGCGCATTGAGTGGGCAAAACAAAGAATGTACGCTACCATTGCTAAGCTTTATAGCGAGGAAATGGATTTTCGTCAGCTTTTCAGAGAACAGAGTGAAATATGCTTTACCCATTACCGTGAGCTTCATGCTTTCAGCAGCCCCCTTGTAATCGGAAGATGGAGAGGAGAGTTTGAAAGGGATGTCGATGAACTCACCTTAAAGGCTCTTTGTGTTCTCCGCGAGGATGTGCATCATTTTACAACTATGTTTGATTATCGAAATTCAGGCGAAAATGCTGATTTTAAAAACTCGAGGGATTCTATTGAACGCTCTATTCGTTTTCTTACCTCGAGAATGCCGGGAGAGAAATAAATGCAAAAAAAATTTCAACATGTGTCCGAATTGGCTTGGCTTTTGGGAATCGTTTTATGTGGATTAGGAGTTTGCCTTTCGGTAAAAAGTGATTTTGGTGTTTCTATGGTTGTTGCGCCCGCTTATGTTACTTATCTTAAACTCTCGGAAATTTTTCCGTGGTTTACACTCGGTATGGCAGAATATTCGGTGCAGGGTCTTTTAATTATTGTAACAAGCCTTGTGCTGCGCCGTTTTAAACTGAAATATCTCCTATGTTTTTTTACTGCCGTTATTCACGGAATGGGCGTCGATATATGGTCCGCTGTTTTAGAGCCTGTTGTCTGCCAATCTCTTGCCGAGCGGACTGTTTGCTGTGCTTTGGGCGCTGTGGTAACTGCTATTGCCATCTCTCTCATGCTGCGCACCTATTTGCCGCAGGAGGTCTATGAGCTTGTTGTTAAAGAAATATCGGATAAATATAGCTTTTCGGTAAACCGAGTGAAATGGATATATGATATTTCGTCTCTGATTGTTGCCATTGCTCTTATGCTCCTGCTGTTTGGCAAATTTTCCTTTGATATAATCGGAGTAGGAACGCTTGTATTAACATTTGTTAATACTCCGCTTATTGCCTTGGCAGGAAAAATATTTGACAAGTTTTTTAACTTTACACCCGCTTTTTCTGATTTTTACCAAAAATTTGATAAAGTCATGAACTGAATTTTACCCGCCTAAATATTTGGGCGGGTAATTTTTTACAAAAAGTAGATTGACATAATTTCGGATTATTCATCTCTGTAATGAATAATGAAATGGGAAATTTACAGGGTTTTTCACAGTTTCCACAGGGTTTTCCACATGAAACAGAAGGAATATTCATCGAATTATGTCAACCTATGAAAATACAAAAAGTATATCTCGACACGGAAAGGATAAAAAATACAGCTGTACTAACGAATATTTTTTTAATTTTTACCCAAAATGAAAGCAAAAAGAAAATCGGAAGGTTTCATTATGATCAGAGGGGTAAAAAAACAAATCATCGAGGTTCTTAATACAGAAAATGAGTATTTCGAAAAGGCTATTTTAATTGTCTCTGACGAATATGCTGAATATGACCGCATCAAACTTAAACGTCGCGCGCAAGAATTTATTTCGGATATAAGCATTGGGTATGTTTCGAATAAAAAAGACTCCAAAAAGGTCGGAGACAGAGTTGGACGCGTATTTGGTGTGCTTAAATATTTTGCTGTGTCGGGTTTGGGTGCAGCAGTTGCATATTTTATTGTAAGATAATCATAAAAAACTGTTGGATTTTGTGTTATCATGTGATATAATAACTATATCTGAAATTTATTTTTGTTTTTTGCTTAAAAAGGATGGAAATTATGGATAAAAATATAGGGCATGCACAGAAACCTCGCAAACAACAAATCGAGGAAAGTTCTTCCTATATTGTTGGCAGAAACGCAGTTATGGAGGCTCTTAAATCGGGCAGAGAGCTCGATTTCGTCACTGTTCAGAAAGGCGAGCTTCACGGAAGTATTAAAGAAATATTGTCTCTTTGCAAAAAAAACAATATAGTGATAAAAGAGGCAGAAGCGGGCAAACTTTGTGACCTTTCGGGTACATCACATCATCAGGGCGTTATTGCACAGCCCTCTGCCGTTACATATTGTAGTGTGGAAGATATTTTAAAAATTGCAGAAAATAGGGGAGAGGCGCCATTTATTGTGATTGCTGATCAGATTGAAGACCCGCATAATCTCGGTGCAATCATAAGAACAGCTGAAGCTTGCGGTGTTCATGGCGTGATTATTCCCAAACGGCGCGGAGTCGGTGCAAATGCCACTGTTTATAAGACTTCGGCAGGAGCCCTCTCACATATGGCGGTTGCACGCGTTACCAACCTTACTGAAACGATTAAGGAATTAAAGAAAAACGGTGTC
>JAZQMT010000097.1:0-14931 GCA_045543635.1 Oscillospiraceae bacterium
AAAAAGCGGAATAATGGGAGAAAGGTTATCGGAATAAATTACAATATCAAGTTTTCGCATTTTTATGGTGATAAGCCCTACTGCAATGGCTCCCAAAAGCCCGCCGTAAAACACTGCACCGCCAAATACAGCTTTTAAAACCGAAACAACATCGGAAAAGGATTTTGCAACCTTTAAAAGAGAAAGATAGGATATATTTGTAATGGCATAAAGCAGGTGAGCGCCGAGCAAACCCCCTACAGCGCAAAGCAAAAGAAAGATAATAGCCTCATTGTCATCAAGCCCTAAACGCGAAATACGGCGGCAAAAAAGAAAGCCTGCAAGCAGCATGCCGATGATTGCCATGATGGCATACGAGCCAAAGGTTCTGCCGAAAATTTCTATAGATGGAAACATAGTTATCCTCCCAAAGAAAAAAGGCGCCCGGAGCGGCGCCTTTTGTTTTTTTGTTTAGAGATTAAAGGGCTGAGAAAACTGCGCCAGCGCAGGCGACGGTGCAAAGAATACCGAGAGCAGAAAAAGCGGTTCCGATAATGCCGAGAACAAGACCTGCAGTTGCAAGACCGGAAGCCTTACCTTCAGCAGCAACGGATTTCTGGCGGCCTTTTACACCGAGAATGATACCGAGAATAGCGCAAACGATGGTGATATAACCGATAATCCCTCCGCCGACGATTCCGACAATTCCGAGAACTAAAGCAGCAACTGAAAGACCTTTGCCGTTATCTGCGGGAGTCTGTTCGGGAGCGGGAGTCTGCTCGGGCATAACATTGTTATTCTGATTTTCCATTAAAATAACCCTCTTTCTTTAGATGTTAACAATATTTTAAAATATAAGGCTTAATTTGTCAATATATTTTATGCAAAAACAACTCAAAAAAGGATAATTTTAGGTGCGGAAACACTTTTGCAGGTCTTTATATCTGCCCAGAACAAGCAGAGTTTGGTCGGCGGTGAAAGCCGTATCGGCAGTTATTGAAGCATCCAGCTTGCCGTGTTCTTTTAAAGCCATGATATTAATATTATATTTTCTGCGAATATTTATTTCGCCAACCGTTTTGCCTACCCAATGTTCAGGCACGGTTACCTCAATGATGGAGTGCTCATCATCAAGCTCGATATAATCGAGGATATGGTCGGCGCTGTATCGGATAGCGGTCCAGAGAGCGAGCTGTTTTTCAGGGTAAACGACTTCATCTGCTCCGTTCTTTAAAAGGAACTTGGCATGAACATCGCGCGAAGCGCGGGAAACGACCATAGGTGCTCCCAATTCCTTTAAAAGCGAGGTGGTTTCCAGCGAGCTTTGGAAATTACTGCCGATACCAACGATGCAGACATCAAAGTTTCGAACGCCGAGGGTGGCGAGAAAATCGGGGTTGGTGCTGTCACCGATTTGGGCACTTGTAACATAGGGCATGACATCTTCAATGCGGTCTTCCTTTTGGTCGATAGCCATAACTTCATGTCCCAGCTCATTGAGCCTTACGGCCACATGTTTTCCGAATCTTCCGACTCCGATAAGCAAAATTGATTTCATGATAAAATCCTCCTCGATTTATCCAACAGTGATTTTTTCTTGCGGCAGCTTGGAAAGGTTTTGGCGGATGCCTGAAAAAGCAGCATAAATAAGTGTCAGTCCGCCGACTCTTCCAAGGAACATTAAAACAATAAGAATAAGCTGTGATGCAAATGAAAGCTCTGGAGTTATGCCCATTGTAAGACCTACGGTTGCAACAGCAGAGCCCGCTTCGAACATACAGGTGAGTATCGGCAGGTTCTCGATGATACTGATTGCAAGGCTGCCGCCCAAAAACAGACCGAGATACATCAGCAGGATGGCTGCGGCGTGGCGAATGGTGCCCTCGTCAATGCGTCTGCCGAAAAATCGTGCATTATCCCTGCGGCGAAAAACAGAGGCAGCAGCTGCAAAGAGAACAGCAACAGTTGTGGTTTTCATACCGCCCGCAGTAGAGCCGGGGGCTCCGCCTATAAGCATAAGCAGAAGCATAACGGTTATTCCCGCTTCGCTCATGGTGCTGAAATTGACGGTGTTAAATCCTGCTGTACGGGGCGTTACTGCCTGAAACAGCGAATAGAGAATACGGTTTCCCATAGGCTCATTTTCAAACTCTGTAAAGAAAAACAGCAGACTGGGAATAAAGACTAAAATCAAAGTCATAGATAAAATGACCTTGCTTTGCATGCGGTATTTTCTCAGGTGAATATGATGGGTTCGAATATCATCCCATGTTAAAAAACCGAGGCCGCCAAACAGGATAAGCAGCATAATGGTGATGTTGATAATGGGATTTTCTGCGTAGGAGGTGAGGGAGGAGAATTTTGCGGTTTCTCCCAAAAGGTCAAACCCCGCGTTACAAAATGCGGAAATTGAGTGAAAAATCGAAAACCACAGCCCTTTTAAAAGCCCAAAATCGCGGCAGAAAACAGGCACCATTGCGGCAGCTCCCAATAGCTCTATACAAAGGGTAAGCCCCAAAATGAATTTCATCATGCGAACGATACCGCCCATTTTTTGGACACCCATAGCTTCCTGCATGGTGCTACGCTGGAAAAGACCGATTTTGCGCCCCGAAAGCCACGCGAAAGATGCAGCAACCGTTACAACACCCATGCCGCCTATCTGGATAAGCGAAATAATTATTATCTGGCCGAAAAGTGACCAGTGGGTAGCGGTGTCCTGCACGATAAGTCCCGTAACACAAACAGCGGAGGTGGCGGTAAAAAGAGCATCGGAGAAAGGTGTTACCTTTCCGCTTTGGGAGGAAAACGGCAGTGACAGCAGGACGGCTCCCACCAAGATAACCAGCGCAAAGCCGAGGATAATAATTTGAAAAGAGGAAAGATGTTTTTTTATCTTCAAACCCTGTTTCATAGGTACTCCTTACATAGTTTTTATGAAAATAAATATAACACAATTTATAAAAAAAGTAAAGAGGGGGGACAAGCAGGCAGATCATGCAAAGAAAAGATTAAATTTACAAATTATTTTGTTTTAACCCCTTGTTTTGTTACTTTTTATAGAATACACTATAACTAGGAAATAAAAAGGAGACAAAAAATGAACAAGGATTTTGAAATCCAGAGGCAGAGTAAAGATTTTATAAAGCTGATGTCCTATTATAAATGTGCTATGATGGAAATAGAAACGAAATTTAATGTGCTCAACGAGGAATATTCGCTTGCACATGACCGAAATCCCATAAGCAGTATTAAGACGCGTTTGAAAAAGCCTGCCAGTATAAAAGAAAAATTAGAGCGCAGGGGATTGCCGGTATCGGTGGAATCGATGGAAGAAAATCTAACCGACATTGCGGGCGTGCGCGTTATCTGCTCGTTTCCCGAAGATGTTTACACCCTTGCGGGAGCACTGCTTCAGCAGGATGATGTGCGGCTTGTCACCATGAAGGACTACATTGCAAATCCGAAACCGAACGGCTATCGCAGCCTTCATATGATTGTTGAGGTTCCTATTTTTCTGGCACTTGAAAAGCGCATGATGAAGGCGGAGATACAGCTGCGTACCATTGCTATGGATTTTTGGGCAAGCCTTGAGCATCAGCTATGCTATAAAAAGGACATCGAGTTTACACAAGGGATGGCGCAGGAGCTTTATGAATGTGCCAAAATAAGTGCTGATTTGGATTTGCGTATGGATTCGTTGAGAAAAAATGTGTTGCAGCAACAGCTGGAAAAGGGAGAGTAAGAGACAATGAGAAATTGGTTTCAGACTTTAGGATACAAACTGCGTATGTGGATGTATGGCAGAAACGGAATGGACGCGTTCGGTCAATTTCTTTTGATATGTGCCATTGTGGTAAACATTCTTTCCTATCTGCCGTATTTGAGGCTGTTTTCGCTTATGGGAACAGCACTGCTTATCTGGGAGATAGTTCGCTTTTGCTCCAAAAATCTTTATAAAAGGCAGCAAGAAAATGCAAAATATTGGAGTATTCGTCAAAAAGCTTCCAAAAGCCTTGCATTTTATAAAAAAATGTGGCAGGAACGTGCAACGCATAGGTATTTTAAATGCAAATGCGGCACTCGCATGCGTGTTCCCAAAGGCAAGGGCAAAATCGAGATAACCTGCCCCAAATGCCAGAGCAAAATCATAAAGAAAACCTGAAATAGAGCAGATACAAAAAGTATCTGCTCTTTGTTTACTTATAAAAAAATATGTGGTATACTAATAAAAAACAGGAGGGTAAAAATATGGACAGAAATTTGCTTGAAACAAAAATAATAGACCTTAATCTCTCGATAAGAAGCTTTAACTGCCTAAAGCGCGCGGGCGTCGAAACGCTTGGCGACCTTATAGAGAAAACCCCCTCGGACATACAAAATATGCGCTTTATTGCGCCTAAGTGCGTCACGGAAATAACCAATACCGTTCATTCCTACGGTCTTAAGCTTAAAGGCGAATAGGAAATCACTAAGGCTTCCTTTTCGGTTCAAAATTTAAAAACGCGATGAGAATCATAACTACCGGCACTGCCGGTAGTTATGATTTATTTGTGCTAACAGGAACATAGCCTGCATTTTCAATTATATTACTGCCACGCTGTGATAAAACTGTGTTTACCCATTTTTCAACATTCGCATTGTTCTCATTTGCGCGAGTGACAATAAATCCATTGGTGTAAATGGGGTATTTGCCGTTCTTTATGGTTTCTATCGTGGGAGCGACACCGTCAACCGACAGCATTTTTATTGTGTCCCTCTTATACATAGTGTTTACATAGTAAAAATAAGAGTAGCCTATGGCGTTTTTTGAATTATCGTATTCTGCTATTGCATCTATTAAACTGCCCATATTTACCTCTATCTGTGTCTTGGGCGGGGTCATAATTTCTTTATCCTTCATAACAAGTGAGAGCATAGCAGTCTGACTTCCCGAGCCTGTCGGCCTCTGATAGGCAATAATTTTGCCCTCTTCACCGCCAACCTCCGACCAATTTGTAATTTCCCCGGTGTAAATTTTCTGTATTTGTTCAAAGCTAAGGTTGTCTACTTTGTTTTCGGTGTTGACAATGAATACAAAAGCTGAGCTTGTTGCAGGAATAATCTTAAGTTCTACGCCTTTTTGTTTTGCGTATTCCTCGTCTTCTTTTGATATTTCAGCGGCAAATATAACATCAACATAGCCGTCAATTAAGTTTCTGTAAACCTCGCTTGTGCGGGTTTCGGTATATTTAAAATCAAGCTCGCTTTCCTCTATTCCTAAAAAATCAGAGGCGATGCTGTCCATAAGGGGATGTATTGCAAGCGATGCATCGACCTTAGGATAGTTTTCGGGATTGAATATTGGCTCATTTGAAGCCCTTATCTCCGACGAAATGCTGTTATTGTTGCTACTGCTTGTATTGGGGGAGGTGGAACTTTTGTACCAATTAACGCACCCGACAACAACTCCTATTGCAACTGCCAGTGCGATTACTATCGCAGCAATGTAAACGAATTTCTTTTTCATAGTTATCCCTCCGTCTCTAATACTATTCCGGTTAAATTGTCAAACTCTTTTTTAGTAATTTCCTCGGTGAAGGTCACGCCTTTAATCGATGCATGGTCGATAATAGCTCCGCAGTCTACGGTGTAATTGACTCCCGGTGTCAGCGGATTACGTCTGTACGCCGTATACATAACCTCTTTGTAGGAGCTTTCAAAAACCTCCATCGGCATTTCAACCAAAGTGGTTTTTGTGGCCACTGTCAAGGAATTCTCGTTGTACTTATTGATATAGCTTCTCTGTAGGACTACATAAAATTTATCGGGGTTGTTTTTTGCCGTTTCAATGTACTCATCAAGCCCGGCGTACTGCTCGTCGCGAATAGTTTTTACAAAGCTATCGGAAACAGTTTCAAAAATCATATCTTCATGTATGGTTATGTCATACCAAAGATTATTCTGAAGATAACCATACTCAATGTTAAGCCATCCATTAAAGTTATCGCTGGCACAATTAACTATATTTTTTTTGCCTATGTTGTCATCTACAAATAGGGATTCCTCCGTGATGTACCTATCATATATTGCAACACTGTCCGCTATATCTATCATATCTACCCAGGTGCTAAGTTCATTGTAATAAAAATAAATACGGTAGGGGTGAATTTCAAAATCTTTTTTATCCCGGGACATATATCCCTTGACGGTTTTGTAAAGTTCGTTGTTGTCTGTCGGCTCAAGATATTCGTCGTCATCGGAATTCCAAAATTCAGTTTCTTGGTAGGAATTTTCCAATATCGTTTTATAAAAAGCATCTCTTACTATTGCTTGAATATCGGCGTTTTTAGTGAAAATATCTTCTAATTTTACGAGCTCGCCATCCAGGAGATTATAGGTAAAGTGAGTGATTTCACAAGTGCTATCGAAATATTTAGCTGTGAATGTCACGGGTAGAATATTTGCGAAGCCTATCGAAATATTTACAAAAGCGGATTCTATATTTCCGGAGTTTCCAAGTGTGTCTAAAAACTCCTCTGTATCTTTTTTTATCGCATTATTTACCTTGTCCTGTATAGCGCTGTTTTTAAGGCCGCCAATTTGGTCAAGCTCTATGTATATGGTGTTATACATATGGTCGGTTAAGTTTATAATTAAACCATTCTGATCGAAAGTGCCGTAAAGGTCAATGCCGGGTTCATGCGGCTGCGTTTTCCCGTTGGAATCATCGGGCTTGTTATTTGAAATAAGAAGGTGAGTTGTGGTTACAGCGGCGGTTGTAAATACAATTAAAAAAATAAATAGTGAGCAGATAAGTTTTTTCATAATCTCCCCTCCTTTAATTTGATTTTACTTTATTTTTATACCAAAATCAATTACAGAGTAGTTATAATTTGGTTACAAATTGGTTACAGATTCAGTTAAAAAGGTACAATGTTTGTAACGATTTGTTTTTTCTGAAAGATTGGTTGAGTACTTTAAATTCGTGAAAATGTGTGATATACTATTTTAAAAAGGAGGAGAGTCGTATGGATAAGTTTGAGCTTGTTTCAAAATTTAAGCTGATGGGCCATCAGCCACAGGCGATAGACAAGCTTGTAGAAGGCATAAATAGAGGCGACAAGGTGCAAACGCTCCTTGGCGTTACCGGCTCGGGTAAAACCTTTACGATGGCAAACATTATCGAGCGGGTAAACCGCCCGACGCTTATTCTCGCTCACAACAAAACCCTTGCCGCTCAGCTCTGCTCAGAGTTCCGCGAATTCTTCCCCGAAAATGCGGTGGAGTATTTTGTATCTTAATACAAGTTTTGCACCAAAAAGCGTGATAAAATGCCGATTTTAACGGCTTTCTAATACAAGATAACACAGAATAACACTATATAAACCAAATAAATTTGTGACCTTGATTCGTGTAATGGAAAAAGGATAAAAATAGCTCTTTAAATTATAGGTGGCGCAACAATGGAAGAAAACAATATTATCATAGAACAAAAGAATAAAAATATTATTTGGAAAGTGCTTTTCATATTTGCACTTGCTATTATTTTAATTTGCGGAGCCGTGTTTTTATTTAATTATGATACAGCGTATGATGACGATTCGGGTGCCGGTTGGTTACCCCCAAGTTTCGGCGTGATTTTTTTATACTTTATATTGTCGGTTATTTCTATTGTTGCGGCAATAATTTTAAAGATAGTATATAGAAAGCGCGCAAGTATTATTTCGTTATTAGCAGCTGCTATTATTATGCCTATTATATGCTATCAATTTAATTACAACACACTTAAAAAAGACGGAGCGTTATATTCATTAGTCGATGAGGGCGGAATATTCCACTTTATTGCTATCAAAGACTTTAATTTTGATGGAATGAATGACGAACGATATCATATTTTGTATGATGAACGACGCAATTCGGCTCGTTATGGAGGTCACTTTGATGATGAAATCATAGATTATATCGATACAGTTGCAATCGGAACCGGACCGGCATTAGATGCTTTTTGCTTTTATGATTGGGAAGAGAAGGTTATTGATTTGCATTTGAATAGAGATAACATAGTCTATAAGGAGATTATTGTTACGGTAGCTTTTCAAGAGGTAGCGGTTGCAAAGAAAACATCTTTTTACTTGAATAATTTAGAACTTACACCTGATAAAACAAGTGAAAAAACTGTCACCTTTATTTTCGATGCAGAAACTTGTGCTAATTGGCAAAGTGCAGCAGAAGTGGATTCAATCAAAATTCCCTTTGAATATATATTAATGGGTTAATTTTTGGGCTTTGACTACTTGACTGAATACTTTGTACTGATTACGATTACAAATTTGTGACCTAAATTCGTGTAATTGCCTATTCGTAAGCTTACTGAGCAAAATTCGAGTGAATTTAAGACGATAAAAAGACAGAAAATAATCAAAAAAGAAAGGAGTGAGAACGTAGTGGATAAGTTTATTTTACATTCAAAATACAAGCCAACCGGAGACCAACCTGAGGCGATTAAAAAATTGGTTGAGGGATTAAATCGAGGCGACAAGGCGCAGACTCTGCTCGGAGTTACCGGCTCGGGTAAAACCTTTACTATGGCTAACATTATCGAGCGCGTAAACAGGCCGACACTTATTCTTGCTCACAATAAAACCCTCGCTGCACAGCTTTGTACCGAGTTTAAGGAGTTTTTCCCCGAAAATGCGGTGGAATATTTTGTTTCCTATTATGACTATTATCAGCCTGAAGCTTATATTGCAAATACCGACACTTATATCGAAAAAGACAGCTCGATAAACGATGAGATAGAAAGACTTCGCCACAGCGCAACAGCATCCCTTTCCGAGCGGCGTGACGTTATCATCGTTGCCAGTGTTTCCTGCATATACACTCTCGGAGATCCCAGGGATTACCAGAATATGGTGCTCTCGCTGCGTGTCGGCATGGAAAAGGAGCGGGATATTCTGCTGCGAGAGCTCACCAATTTGCAATACGAGCGCAACGATGTTGCCCCCTCGCGCAACCAATTTCGTGTTCGGGGAGATGTTGTGGAAATATTTCCCGCTTATTCACAGGAAAAAGCTATACGCGTGGAGTTTTTCGGTGATGAAATCGACCGTATTACCGAGGTGCACGCGCTGACAGGAGAGCTTTTGGGACAGGTTACTCATGCGGCTGTTTATCCTGCCTCTCACTATATCGTGCCGAGAGACAAGCTTTTAAAGGCTATCGGCGAAATAAAAGAGGAGCTTGTACAGCGAATTGCATATTTTAAATCACAGGATAAGCTTATTGAGGCGCAGCGAATTGAGCAACGCACAAATTATGACATTGAAATGCTTCAGGAGATAGGCTTTTGCAGCGGTATTGAGAATTATTCGCGCATGATGTCGGATAGAAAGCCCGGGCAACGCCCTTACTGCCTTTTGGATTATTTTCCGGATGATTTTCTTTTATTTATAGATGAATCGCATGTCACGCTGCCGCAGCTTCGCGCCATGCATGCGGGAGACAGAGCGAGAAAACAAAGTCTTGTGGATTACGGGTTTCGCCTTCCTTCTGCCTTTGATAACCGCCCCTTAAACTTTAATGAGTTTGAAAAGCTTATAAATCAGGCGGTTTTCGTTTCGGCAACGCCTGCCGAGTATGAAAGAGAGCGCAGCAGTCAAATTGCCGAGCAGGTTATTCGTCCGACGGGGCTTTTGGACCCACTTATTGAGGTGAAACCTGTTGAGGGACAAATAGATGACCTTATTTCAGAGATAAACATAAGGGTAGAGAAAAAGGAACGTGTGCTCGTTACAACCCTTACCAAAAAGATGGCGGAGCATTTAAGCGGATTTTTAGCCGATGTGGGCATCAAGGTTCGTTATATGCACCATGATATTGACACCCTCGAGAGAATGGAACTTATTCGCGGATTGCGCCTCGGTGAGTTTGATGTGCTTATTGGAATAAACCTGCTGCGTGAGGGGCTTGATTTACCCGAGGTTTCGCTGATAGCGATACTGGATGCCGACAGTCAGGGCTTTTTGCGAAGTGAGACTTCTCTTATTCAGATAATCGGAAGAGCGGCACGAAATGCAGAAGGTAAGGTTATCATGTATGCCGATGAGGTCACCCCTGCAATGCAGCGTGCTATTTCGGAAACCGAGCGTCGGCGTGAGATACAATCGCGTTATAATGAGGAGCATGGTATTGTGCCCAAAACCATTGTAAAGCAGGTGTATGATGTTCTTGAGATAAGCCGCAAGGATAAGGGTGAGGACGATGGCAGGCAGATGTCTCGCGCTCAGCGCGAGCAACTTATAAAGAAGCTTACTGATGAAATGAAAAAGGCAGCACAACTGCTTGAGTTTGAGCAGGCGGCATTTTTGCGTGATAAAATCGCGCGTTTGCGCGGCGGGAAATAAAAAGAGCCTATAGCGGCATCTTCTGTAAAGAAGATACTGCTATAGGCTCTGTTTTGTTATTGTTATTTATTTTCTGTTAAGTGTGCGTCAAGTCTTCCGAGCATGAGGGCAAGAGCTTTTATGCCGTCAAGAAAGGCATCAATACATAGAGTTTCGTCACTTTGGTGCGCGCCGCCGTGGCCTGCGGGCAGACCGAGTGTTTTTCTATCCCAAGGCGCACTGTGAGAGATGGCAAAGGCGTTTTTAAGGCGGCGGGCATAGGTCCCGCCGTAGGTTTTATAGGGCATAGCTCCAGGTTTATTGCAAGCTTCGCGACAGGAATTTAAGATTATTTCCATCTCCTTGCCGCTTTCATCTAAAAGGAAGCCCGGATCATTGGACTTAATTTCAGCGTTAAACCCAAGCGCATCCAGCGCTGCAATAAGGTTTTTCTCGGTGGCTTGCGAGTCCACCTCATTTCCGTAACGAATATCGAGGGTAAAGGCAAGCTGACCGCTTTCTTCGATACGAACAATACCGTTTGCGCAGGTGAGAGGGCCGAAAACGCCGGTACTTGCAATGTTTAGATTTTCTCCGTAATAACCGCAGAGGGCTTTTTGCAGTGAAGCAAAGATTTCCTTATCATTTTCGCAGATGGGCAGGGTGCAGAGCTTTTCCGCCGCCTTGACAGCTGCGTTTACAGAGTTTTCGGGATGTGCGGCGTGGGCAGTAAGCCCTTCGGCAGTAAAGGAAATTTTTCCGTTTTGTGTATTTGCCTCAACATTAACGCGGTCAAGGATAACATTAAAAGCTTTGCCGCCTTCAAATTTTGTGACATCATGCAGTGTTTTTTTGCTGCGGGAGAAAACATGCAAAATTCCCTTTTCGCCAACACTGACGGGGAAATCGCTATCGGGAGTGATCGAAACGGCAGGCATACGCTCGTTTTTGACAAAAGCCTGTATATCCTGCATCCCGGTTTCCTCGCTACCACCGACATAAACGGTGATGCGGCTCTTTAGGTCTACCCCTGCGGCTTTGAGGGCACGAAGTGCATATAGAGAGCCGATAACACCGGCCTTATTATCACTGACACCGCGGCCGTAAAGAATGCCGTTTTCCTCTACAGGCTCAAAAGGCTGGGTTTTAACCCAATCATCATTTACAGGAACAACATCAGCATGCCCAAACAGACCAATTCCGTCCCCCTCGCCTTCACAGATGGCGACAGCATAGCCGCATTGGTGACAAACGGTCATAGGGATACCGCTCTTTTCAAAGAGTGCAGCGGAGGCACAGAGAGCGTCATCGACCTCTTTACCAAAAGGAAGATCGCCCTCGCCTGCTTTAGAAATAGAAGGGATTTTGGCAAGAGAAATTATATCTGCCACAATTTCATCCCGATGATTTGTTATGTAGTTTTCAACAGTAGGATACCATTTTTCCATAAGTTACACCTCTTTTTCAGCATGATATTATGATAACAAAAGTTTTTTAGAAATGCAAGGAAAACAGAGAAAAAGCGCGGTAAAACATACCGCGCTTACTTTATGAATTTTCGAAAAGCAGTGGGAAGAGGGTAATCATCAAGGAGTTGTTTTTCACTTGCCCAGACAAAGTTTTCACCACAGCTTTTACATACAACCTCAAAGGCGTGCATATCCCATTCTATATGTGTGAAGACATGTTTTCGGCGTGCAATTTTTGTGATGGTATCAGGCTGTATACCTTGTTCCTTAAGCCAGACAGCCGCTTGCTTTTCAGTCAGAGCAACGTGGACATTCGGCAGCTGCCACATCGAACTGAGAATGCCGCCAGAAGGGCGTTTTTGCAGAGCAAGCTTATCATTATGATGTAACAGAAAAACAGTGTAAACTTCTTTTTTGCGCTCTTTTTTTGCTTCGGGAGCAGGAAAACAGTTCTCTTTGCCATCTGCATGGGCACCGCACAGCTTATTCAGCGGGCAGCTACGGCAGAGAGGAGAAGTGTTTGGCAAGCAAACGAGAGCGCCCAGTTCCATGAGGCTTTGGGTGAAATCGCCGCAGTCTTTTAGCGGATAAACGGCGCGCAGAGCTTGCGAGACCTGTGTTTTAAAAGCAACTGAGGTAACCGATTGGGGCTGACGGCAGAGCCTTGCCATGACGCGCAGCACATTACCGTCCACAGCGGGAGTGGGCATTTCAAATGCAATAGAGCAGATAGCGCCGGCGGTGTAAGCGCCGATACCGGGCAGAGAAAGCACATCTTCAAAGCTTGTAGGAAAGCTGCCGCCAAACCTAAGGCAGATGATTTCTGCGGCCTTTTTTAGGTTTCTTGCACGGGAATAATAGCCCAGCCCTTCCCATAGCTTAAACAGATGTTCTTCGTCGGCTTGGGCGAGGGCGGAAATGTTGGGCAGTTCTTTTAAAAAACGCGCATAGTAAGGTTTTACCGTTTCGACACGGGTTTGTTGCAGCATGATTTCCGAAATCCAGATGCGATAGGGATCGCAATTTTTCCGCCAGGGTAAATCGCGCGCGTTGGCGCGATACCAGCAAAGCAACGGCTCAACAATTTCGGAAAGCGGAGCGTTATTATTCAGGCGAAGTTCTTTTTGTTCCATTTTAGCTCCAATCAAAGCAAATTTATTCGTATTTATCTTTTGGGGTGCCTTTACTTCGGCGAAGGGCAATAAAATCCTCCAAAATTATGACAGCGGCAACGGCGTCGACGGTTTTTTTGCGTTTTCGCCCTCGCACATCTGCTATATTGAGATAGGTGTGAGCCAGCATGGTGGTAGCACGCTCATCACAAAGGCAAACAGGGACATGCTCTCCCAGCAATTTCGAAAGATTTTCGGCAAAATCACGGCAGGCGGCGGCTCGGTCACCTTCACTGCCGTTCATGTTTTTGGGAAGCCCTACAACAACAAGGGCGGCACAAAGCTCACAAGCTTTTTCTGCCACCTTTTGAAGGCGACGCTCACGATTATATTCCTCAATAACGCAAACAGGAGAGGCAAGCAGTTCGTCTTTATCGCAAACGGCGATGCCGGTTCTGGCGTCGCCTGCGTCTACCGACATAATGATCATACAAATTCTCCTTACGGCTTGATAAAAAAATTATACCTCATATTTTGGTGTTTATCAAGCGTTAGGACAGGAAATATTAAAAACAGGGAGGCAGTAATATGAAAAAAAGGGAAATATTAAATGAGCGAAAGGCACTTTTGAGGCTTGCGGGAAAGAGTGAATACTTCTTTTTTCCGTCTATTTTACTTTCAGCGGCGGCTTTTCTTATCATAGCTGTTCTTGCAACCGACAGCCTGATGCGTGTTCCGGAGGTGCAGGAGGCTTACGGCTCGGCAGTGCAAGCGGTGCAAAATTTTTCTTACAATCTTCCCGCCACCTTTCCCGCATATCTTTCGGCTGCGGTACAAACGCTGGGCAATGCATTTTCGGCGGCTTTAAAGTCCCTTCCGAGCGTAGCGGTGTTTTGGATCATACTTCTCTTTATTGTATGCCCCATATATCAGGGAACGGTGCGCTGGAGTGCATACTTAATTGAGGAGCGCAGCACCCTGCCCATTCGTGCAATTTTGTTTTATTTTCTCTCACCGAGGTTGTATTTTTCTGTGGTGTTTTTAAGTCTCAGGCTGTTGGTTCGGAAACTTTGCGCAGCGGTGCTGTTTTTGTTGCCGCCTGCCTTTTGTTTCTGTGTAAGCCTGCTTCTTGGCTCAGATTATTATGGCCAAGAGGCACTTGGTGCTGCCTCACTGATTCTTTCGGTGGTCTGGTTTACGCTTGCAGCAGTTTTGTATTTCATTTTCTGCCAGCGGTATGCTGCGGTGCGGTATCTCTATGCATTGGGTGAGACCAAAAAGCTGTTTCGGGTGTCAAGACAATTGACACAGGAGCGCAGAGTTTGGTTTTTTACACTGCGCCTTCGCCTTTTATTGAACGTCTTTTTAGCGCTTGGCATTGTAACTGCGCCAATGGCATTTTCCCGGATCATCTGCGGAAGCTGTCTTGCGGTGCGCGCGCTTATTGCAGAAAAGAAAAAGGCGGTATAAAATGAATCTGTTCTCCATAAATTAAAGTTAAATTTCTTCAATTCGTAAAATAAACGAATTCTTTTTATAACCTAGACACTATGTCTTTCCTATTTTTTATTGACAAAATATGTAATTTTACTATAATAATGAATGTAGAGATCGCGCCGAGTAAGTGAACTTTTCATCTTCATAGCTTGACGAAGCGATAAGATTAGGTGGTCATGAAACATCTGATGCCATGGAGGCTTAGATGGTTTCCTTTCTCCTTTACATCTTAGTCCTCCTTGGTAACAAAAGGAGGATGATATTATGACTGTTTATGAATCTTTAATGTTAATGATTGCTTTTGCAGCATTTATTATATCTTTTATAAACATCAAGAGGTAAAAGAAAGCCACCTATTCGCAGTAGGTGGCTTTTCTTCTTGATGTACTTACATCATTAAGTTTTTAATAAGTTACTTATAGTGATCGCCTAACGATCTCTACATTTATTATAAGCCAATTTACATTTATTGTCAACTGTGAACTTTGTTATTTAGTTATTTTTATATTT
>JAZQMT010000098.1:0-5837 GCA_045543635.1 Oscillospiraceae bacterium
ATTAAACTCTGCGTTAAAAAGACAACAAATAAACAATATTTTCTTGCTTTCAGCAGAAAGTATCCTGTCATCTGATGTTTCATCACTTACACATTTTGCGTTAAAACATAATACCTCATATCTTGTTATACCAAGTGAATATGCAGGCGCAATCACCTCTCTTCACTCTGGTATAAAGGAAAATTGTTATATAAGCGAAGATTTTTCAATTTCCACAGAAAATATAAGTGTCCATACAAAGGTTTCCGGAAAAAATACCGTTGTGTTTTATAAAATTAATGGATTTAAAATTGCACATTTAAACATACAGGCTGCAAGTTTAATTCCGGAAAATTTCTCCTGTGATTTGCTTATTGCAAACAGCAAAGCACTACCCTTTATAGAAAAATACAAATCAAAATATTTCCTCTTTTCTGAATACTCTCAAAACCCAAATTATTTAAGCAAAAATATTAAAAAACACGGCATGATACATTTAGGTGATACCCAAAGCGATACATTTTACATAAAAGGAAAAAAGTTATTTGAAAAACAACGAATATTCTAATTGACCGTTGTAATTTATTCATAAATAAGTTATAATATTTTAAAGTTTTGAAAAAAGGAGGAGCTGTAATGCCAAGCATGAATGAAAAGGAATTTCTTTCCTCTCTTCGCGCTCAAAATACCGCCTCTCTTTTTCTGTTTTACGGTGCTGATGAATATTCAAAAAACATTTGTTTCCGTCGCCTTCTTAAAACAGTTTCTTCTGATAGTGAACCCATGTTCTTTGATGGACAAGCCTTAGATATAAAAAAGCTCCATGAGGAATGTTGCTCGGTTTCTTTTTTTTCTGATAAAAAATGTGTTTGGGTTCGTAATCCTGCCATTGAATCCTTTTCTCCATCACAATTAGAAGCCTTTTATACGATTCTTTCTGATAAACCTCAGTCTACCTATCTTATTTTCGTAATAAAGGGACAGGAAATTAACACCAAAAACTCTTCAAAGTGGGCTAAATTTATTAAAACTGTCGAAGACAACGGTATCGTTGTTGAATGCATTCAAAAGACACAGAGTGATGTTATTTCAATGATAAATAGCACAGCCAAAAAGAACGGATGCACCATAGAGCGTTCCCTTGCCGCCGATTTAGCCGATCGTTCTTTAAATGACATGCTTATTTTGGAAAATGACCTTGTAAAACTTTGCGCATTTGCACAACAAAAAGCAGGCGGTGTTATTACTGCCGATGCCATTGAGCATCTCACAGCACGCCAACTTGACTACAAAACCTATGAAATAATGAAACATATCATAAACCGTAAACCGAAAACCGCGCTGCATATATTAGATTCCCTTTTTTTACAGCAAGTAGATGCAATTGCTATTAACTCATCACTCGCTGTCTCTTTTTTAGACATATACAGAGTTAAAACTATGCAGCAATACAACCATCCCATTAGTGAACTTTCGTCAGTCTTTGACTACAAGGGAAAGGATTATAAGCTACGTAGTGCAGGATATGATGCACAAAAATGCACGCCCGAATTTTTAAAAAACGCTATTCTCTGCCTTTCAGATGCTGATATTACGCTTAAAAGCACCAAGGATAACAAACAAATCGTTATAGAAAAAGCTATTATAAAAATCATTCTGGGCGACAAAATATCGAGGAAATCAATATGATAAAACTTACTCAAGCTGTTGTGGTCGAAGGAAAATATGACCGCATGAAACTATCCTCTATTTTGGACACCACTATTGTGGAAACAAACGGTTTTCGCATTTTCTCCGATGAAGATACTGTTTCGATGCTAAAAACACTTGCAAAAAAATGCGGTCTTATCATTATGACTGACAGCGATTTTGCCGGTTTTCGTATTCGAAATTTTCTTAAAAATAAGATTACCGAAGGAACTGTTATTGATGCTTTTCTTCCTGATGTTTGCGGAAAAGAGAAACGAAAGGCACATCCTTCTAAAGAAGGGCTTTTAGGGGTTGAAGGCTTTTGTGAAAAAGATATTTTAGAAGCCCTAAAGCGTGCCGGAATTGTTGATTGCAAAGCAGAAAATGCGCCTTCTGAGAAAATCACCCGCTTTGATCTATTTGAGCTAGGGTTGAGCGGAGGAAAAAACAGCAATCAAAAGCGCGCAGTAATATTAAAAAAGCTTAATCTCCCCGCACATCTCTCATCCACTGTTTTACCCGATGTTTTGTCTTGTGTTATATCCCGTGAAAATTTCTTTTCTCTCGTTCAAACTACATTTACATCCAAGGAGGATTTCTGACAAATGGTTTTTTCAAGCTTAACTTTTATGTTTATCTATCTGCCTATTGTTTTGGGAATTTACTTCCTTGTGCCGAAATACCTGCGTAATGCAGTTATGTTTATCGCAGGTCTTCTTTTCTATGCATGGGGCGAGCCGGTCTATCTTTGGATCATGGTTCTCTCTACGCTTGTTGATTACTGTGCAGGTCTCATTATGTCACGCTTTGATGACAAGCCAAAAATTCGCAGACTGTGTTTGCTTGCATCTGTTATGATGAATTTAGGGCTGCTCTCTATTTTCAAATACAGTGGATTTTTTGTAAGCAGTATTAATTCTATCTTGGGTCTTTCACTGCCTGTTCCCAACATCGCACTTCCTATCGGAATTTCCTTCTACACCTTCCAAAGCATGTCATACACCATTGATCTCTACATGCGAAACATTCCTGTTCAAAAAAATCCTGTAACCTTTGCAACCTATGTTACACTCTTTCCTCAAATTGTTGCAGGACCCATCGTTCGTTACTCGGATGTTCAGAATGAAATTAATCAACGAACCATCAGCATTGACCTTGTCGGTGAGGGCGTTGCAACATTTATAAAAGGACTGGCAAAAAAAGTTTTACTCGCCAACAATATCGGTGCCCTGTGGGCAACTATAAAAGCTCAGGAAATCACTTCTCTGCCTGCAGCAACTGCATGGCTTGGTATCCTTGCATTTACTTTCCAAATTTATTTTGACTTTTCAGGTTATTCCGACATGGCGGTAGGCCTTGGAAAAATGCTCGGTTTCCATTTTCCCGAAAACTTTAATTTCCCCTATGTATCCAAAAGTGTTTCCGAATTTTGGCGGCGCTGGCACATCACGCTCGGTTCATGGTTCCGCTCTTATGTTTACATTCCTTTAGGCGGAAACCGCAAAGGCTTACCCCGAACAGTGCTAAACCTATTTATCACTTGGATGCTGACGGGTTTTTGGCACGGAGCAAGCTGGAATTTCTTGCTTTGGGGCGTTTATTTCGGCGTTATCATTATCTTGGAACGATTGTTCCTTGGAGCGTGGCTTAAAAAAATTCCAAATCCCTTGCAGGTTGCATATTCCTTTATCTTAGTTGTATTCGGATGGGTGCTGTTTGAGTTTGACAAGCTGGGAAATGTATTTTTGTTCTTCCGTGCCATGTTTGGCGGAAATGGCGTTGCCTTTGCCAACTCAGATACCCTTTACTATCTAATTTCCTATCTCATTGTTTTCCTACTTTGCATCTTCTTTTCAAGTGAAAAATCAAGAGACATCTTTTTGGGAATAAAAAACAAATTTCCGAAAATTACAGAATATACGGTGCCGATTGTTGCAGTTATTACGCTGCTTATTTGTACAGCATATCTCGTCGATGCTACATTTAACCCGTTTATCTACTTTAATTTCTAAAGAAGGAGGAGGTATATCATGAACGGAAAAAAACTTCTTGCAGTCTTATTCGCAGTTATTATCGTAGCCCTTCCCCTGATTACTTCGTTTTCAAAAAAAAGCAAATTTTCCGAATGGGAAAATCGTGAGCTTGCCTCATTTCCAACCTTCACAGTTGATTCTGTTATTGATAAATCCTTTATGCAAGGCTTTGACACCTATATTTCTGACCATTTCTTCGGTCGAAATTTTTGGGTTCAAGTGAAATCAAATTTGGAACTTTTTACCCTTAAAAAGGAAAACAATTCTATTTTGCTCACTAAAAACGGAACGCTGGTTGAAGCTCTTGAAAAGCCAAACGAACGGTATTTTAATCAAAATATTGACGGTATCATCCGTTTTGCGCAAGCCAATCCTGATGCAAAGGTTTACGCTGCTGTTGCGCCAACATCCTGTGATATTTATTCCGATACTCTTCCTTACGGAAAGCAAACCTGGAGCCAAAAACTGCAGATAGACACCTTCTATTCAAGCTTAGGCAAAAGTGCATATGGAATTGATATTTATTCTTCTCTATCCTCAAAAAAAGATCAGTATATTTACTACAACACCGATCATCATTGGACTTCACTTGGCGCATATTATGCCTATCATCAAATTGCAACTGTGTTGGATTTCAAACCTTATGAGAAAATGCAATTTGATGTTGAGCATGCGGCATACGATTTTTACGGGACATACTCATCCAAATCTAACATCTCGGTTGACCCCGACACCATTGATTTGTATAAATTAGCAGCCTCTGATTTTTCTGTCACACAAGTTGAGATCAACAACGGTAAGGAAATAAATGTTTACAATGATATGTATTTCCGCGAGTGGCTTAAAAAGAAGGACAAATACTCAGTATTTTTAGGGCAGGTACAGCCTGAAATTACCATCAAAACAAATGTTCAAAACAGTAAAAAACTGCTTATTTTTAAAGATTCCTTTGCACACAGCTTAGTTCCCTTTCTTGCACTCCATTATTCCGAAATTAAGCTTATTGATTTAAGATACACCAATCAAAATTATCGTGATATTGTAGATGTTTCAAACTATGACAGCGTGCTTCTTCTTTATAATATTGACAGCGTTGTTAATAACGGAAATATTGCCGCTCTCGGTGACTGAAAGGGTTTTGAACATGGCAAAGATTTTGCGAAAGCACCTTATAAACACCGTTAAAATAAGTTATTACAAGTCCACGCTGCTGCTCACTTTATGCTGGGCAGCAGTTGTGTTTTGTGTTATTTGTGCATTTTTCAGTTATGGTGTTACACTCATTTTTTTAATTCCTCTTATCTTTTTTACATACCGCATATTACATCGCAGCAAAGCTTTAAAATCAGGCGTAACAGGAGAAAAAAACTGTCTCAAATTACTCTGTTCACTTCCAAAGGGCTACTTCATTATACCTGATGTGACCTTAAGGGTTAAAAATAAAACCGCGCAGCTGGATTACATCGTTATATGCCCAAGTGGAATTTTTATAATTGAAGCAAAAAATCACGGCGGAGTTATAAGCGGCTCTCTTTCAAAGCCTCGCCTTTACAAGACAAAATACAGAAACGGAAAACAGCAAACAACTGATTTTTACAATCCTGTTTATCAGATTTCAACACATATTCGGCTTATGCGCGAGTTACTTGAAACGCACAAAATACAATGTGAGATTTACGGTGCAGTTTATTTCTCAAATCCTAGCACCGTTTTAGAGATCGATACTTTTGATGACATTATTCCAGTTTTTTCGCACAAACAAAACGGTGAAAAACAACTATTACGTTATCTTCTTAGCATCAAACAAAACAGACTATCCGTAAACCAAGTAAAAAAGCTTAAAAAATTTATTTTTTCGCATTGTAGCTAAATTTTTAAAATATATAATAATACACTCTATTTAGAAACGGAGCGTATTATTTTGAACATTAGTGAAATTTTAACCGCCCTGTTTACAGGCATAGGACTTGCAATGGATGCTGTTGCCGCTTCGGTAGCAAACGGTATTTCCTTGCGCAAAATGCGACTTATGGATGCTGTTCGCACCGGTTTTTTCTTTGGTTTTTTTCAATTCGTAATGCCACTTATCGGCTTTTTCATCTCCGGTGTTTTTGACACACAAATTAGAAAATATGA
>JAZQMT010000099.1:0-8850 GCA_045543635.1 Oscillospiraceae bacterium
CCTGCATCGGTGATGCTATCGCCTTGAAAGACGATTTTGACCTGTTTCATTTTATTTTACAATTTCACCATTCTTGAGACCGAATGCGGCATTTGCCTCATCGGTGTCAATGTGCATAGCCAAACCAAACTTGGGGCTAACGCGGACAACAACATCATCAAAGATGGTACTGCGCTGTTCCGACTCGATCTTAACGCGGATGTTCTGCTTGTCCTGTACGCCGAACTTTGCAGCATCCTCGGGAGTGATGTGAAGGTGACGCTTTGCAACGATAACACCTTCGGCAATCTCAACCTCGCCGCAGGGACCGATCAGCTTGCAGCCTGCGCTGCCAGCGGTGTCTCCCGACTCGCGGATAGGAGCCGAAACACCGATGCTGCGGGCATCAGTCAGTGAAATTTCAACCTGAGTTGCAGGACGGACAGGACCTAAAATGGAAACGCCCTTAAGCTCTCTCTTGGGCCCGACAACGGTAACTCTCTCTTCGCAGGCGAACTGACCGGGCTGGGAGAGATCTTTTTTAACAGTGAGCTTTGCATCTTTTCCAAACAGAGTTTCAAGATCGCTCTGGGAAAGATGTACATGGCGGGCAGAGGTTTCAACTAAAATTTCTTTAGACATAATATTTTCTCCTATCTTCTGCAATGCAGAAATAATTTTCAACAAAAATATTTTACTCTTTTTTGTTTTGCTTTTCAAGTGATTTACAGAAAAAAGAGGGAAAAAAGCCTCCAAAATTGCTCAATTGTATCAAAAAAGCATCAAAATGAATATATTGGATTAAAATGAAACTACGGGTGCGGAGGGAAAACAATGTCAGAAAATATCTACCATTTTTTCATGAGTGCTGCTACTCCGAGTGGCTTTGTTACAAATTTTTCCGAATTAACTGATGAAACCCGCTATCAAAAAGCTTATCTTATCAAAGGCGGCCCCGGTTCAGGTAAATCAACACTTATTAAAAAGGCAGCGACAGTAATGGGTAAAAAACAGGGCGCCGTTGAGCTGATTCATTGTTCTGCCGATGTTTCCTCGATGGATGCTGCCGTTTTTCATCATTCTAAAACAACCATACTTGATGCAACTGCGCCTCATGTTGTAAATCCGGCAATTCCGGGTGTATTTGAGCGTATGGTCTCGCTCTATGACTGTTTTGATAATAAAAAACTAAAAGAGTTTGAGCCTGAGATACGCCGCGCAAAAGAGGCAGAGGAAATGTGCCGCAAAAGGTTTGAGAGTCTTTATAGGGCGGCGGGTATGCTGCTTTCCTCGAATGAAAGTATCGCCGCTCGCTGTATAGATGCTGATAAGCTTTCCAATTTTATTGCGAGACTGTGTATGCGCGAGCTGAAAAAGCCCGAAGCGGAAAACAGTGAGCTGCGCAGGCGTTATTTAAGCTCACTTACCAAAGACGGCGTTTTCGTTTTTACAGATACTGCTGAAAAGCTTTGTGATCGCCTTTTGGTGCTTCAGGATGATAACGGTGCAGTTGCGGGAATTATTCTTGAAGGAATGTGTGCTGCTGCTCTTTCCATGGGACATACGGTGTATAGCTGCCCTTGTCCGATGTCTCGCAGCGGCAGGATAGAACATCTTTTCATCCCTGAGCTGAGACTTGGGTTTATGACCTCCAATAAATTTCATCCCATTAAATTGCCGGCTGCAAAAATAATACATACCTCTCGGTTTATTGATAAGGAGCGTATGCGGGAGTATAGCTTCAGGGCATCATTTCAGCGGCGCGCGGCGAGAGAGCTTTTAAAGGAAGCGGCCGTTTTTTTAAATGAACGTCTTTCTGCCCATCAAAGGCTGGAAGAGTTCTATGTAAAATCCTGTGATTTTGTTGCAAGAGAAGCTTTGTTTGATGCTGTTCTTTCCGAGCTTGCGTAATTAGAAAAAGGCGGTGTTTTTTAGAAAACGCCGTCTTTTGTTTTTATTTTGACAACCGAACCAAAAAATAATATAATATAAATAGTATTATTTCGAAAGGAGAGTGCAAAATGCTTAAACCTGTTTTTGCAAGAGCGGGAAGCGATAAAAACGCTTTTTTGGCGGATGTTATCCGCGAGGCTGTTTGCAGCTCGGCGCGAAAGACAATGCTTATTGTTCCCGAACAATCTTCTTTTGAAACCGAAAAGGAGCTTTATCTTTCCTTGGGGGATCGTGATTATGCCAGAGTTGAGGTTTTGAGCTTTACTCGTCTATGCAGCCTTATCCGCACAGGCTTTGGAAGCCGCAGCGGAGAAAAACTCTCGGCAGCGGGAAAACTGATTCTCGCTTCGTGTGCGGCAGAAAAGGCAGCCCCTTCTCTTCGTGTTTACGGCGGACAAGTTTCCAGCAATGCTTTTGCACAAAAAGTTTCCGCCATGATAGATGAACTTAAGGTTGCAGGCATTTCTCCCGATGCCTTTGAAAAGGGGTTGCAAAACTTTTCAAATAACCCCCTGCTTTTAAACAAGCTTTCGGATGTTGCTTGGCTCTATCACTGGTATGATGTGTTGCTCTCTGAAAATTATCTTGACCCGTCCGATGAACTTGCGGATGCTGCAGTTCGCATAGGGGACGGAGCTTTCTTTAAAAATTATGATATAATTATTGATGAATTTGCATCTTTTAATGCATCCCAGCTGGGCATGATTGCGAAAATGCTGCAAAACAGTCCTTCGGTAACCGTCCTTCTTTGCAGTAAGCCTATTGTAGGCGGGCGCTGTCCAACCGCTTTTCGCACCCCCAATGATACCTTCAGAAAATTGAAACAGCTTGCTGCTCGTGTCGGCACACAGGTGAAAGCGCCGCTTTGTCTGAAAGCGGGAGAGCTGTATCAAAATGAGGATATGCGAATTCTCGAAAAATTTGCTGCCGGAGAATCAGGGTGCGGTAAGGTCGGCAAAAATATAACCATAAGTGCGGCGCGCTCTGTAAAAGAGGAATGCCGCTTTGTTGCGGCAGCTATTCGCAGGTTGGTTTCCGAAAAGAGAATGCGTTACCGCGATATTGCTGTTGTCGGGCGGGATATGACAGATTATCTTATTCACCTGGAGGATAGTTTCCGCCTTTATGATATTCCGTTTTTTGCTGATAGGCGCACCTCGCTGGATACGCGCCCTGTTGTGGTGTTTATTGTAAATTTGCTTGAGGTCTTAATCAGTGACATAGAACCTTCTCGTTTGATAAGTTATCTAAAATGCGGCGTTTCTCCGCTTACAGCGGATGAAGCAGTTGAGCTTGAAAATTATATTGACCTTTGGAAGCTTTCCCAAAAGGAACTTAAAAATGACTTTGAAAAAAATCCTCAGGGCTTAGAGGGTGAACCTGATGAAGCTGCTCTTGAGCGGTTAAATTACCTAAATGGGTTGCGCAAAAAAGCTGTTATGCCGCTTTTTGCCTTGAAAAAAGAGATTGCAGACCAAGAGGGCAGCTCTGTTACTCGCAGTATTTATCGATTTATGGAGCAAAACGGTGTGCTTCAAAAGCTTTCGGAGCTTACAAACGCTCTTTCCGAAACCGATAGTGCTCTTGCTGCTGAGCAGTATCGTGCCTATCAGTCATGTATGAGTGTAATGTCTCAGCTTGCGAGTCTGCTGAAAGGAAATAAGATTTCGCTTAAACGTTACCTTGAGCTTTTTCGCCTTGCGCTATCCTCAGAGGATGTCGGCTCTATTCCGCACCACCTTGATGAGGTTCAGGTGGGCGATGCAGGCAGAATTCGCACAGGCGCAGTCAAAGCGGTGTTCCTCGTTGGAATGAATGAGGGGCTTTTCCCAAAACGGCATAGTGAGGATGGGCTGTTTTCGGATAATGACCGTAAACTGGTGCGTGAGGCGGGAATGGATATTTTAACCCCCGCAAACGTCATGAACCAGAATGAAAGCTATTATTTATATACCGCTTTAAGCTGTGCAAGTGACGAGGTGCACATAAGCTACTGCCGCAATACACAGGCAGGAGATGCAGTTTTTGCTTCTAAAATCGTAAACCAAATAAGGGATACCCTCGGTGTTGCTGAAACCGATTTAAGCAGTATGGACCAAACTGCCCTGCTTGGCACAAATGAAGCAGATTTTGAGCTGCTCTGCCGCTCGTATCACAGTAACTGCACCTTTGCAAACAGCTTGCGGGAGTATTTTATGACGATGCAGGAGGATACCTACCGCAACAGGCTATTGAGCATTGATAAGGGGTTGCGTTTGCGAACTTCCTCCATAGGAAACGCCGCTGCGGCAAAACTCTATGGCAGCGAAATGATGATTTCTCCCTCTCAGATAGAGCGGTATCATCTCTGCCGTTTTTCCCATTTCTGCCGTTACGGACTTTCACTGCGTCCTTTAAAACCCGCCGAGATAACCGCGCTTGACAGCGGTAATGCCATCCATGAGGTGCTGGAGCGGTTGCTTAAAAATTATAGTAAAGAGCAGATAGCCTTATTTTCCGAGAAAGAGCTTTCTTGCAAGGTCGAAAAGATGCTTTATGAATTTTTAAGTGTGCGTATCGGTGAGAATGCCATGCAGGATAACCGTATTCGCTATAGCATCCTTCGCCTGAAATCGACCATTGTTCCTGTTATCGGTTATATAATAAAAGAACTTGCGGTCAGCGGGTTTATTCCCAATGATTTTGAATTGCAAATTCGCTGTGGAGGGGATTTAGAGCCTTATCGCATTATTTCCGAGCAAGGAACGAGTATCGGGGTGTACGGTAAGGTTGACCGGGTTGATACACTGGCGGTTGACGGAAAAACCTATGTTCGTGTTATTGATTATAAAAGCGGCGGCAAAAGTTTTGACCGCGAGGAGCTTGCCTACGGAATTAATTTGCAGATGTTCCTCTATTTGTTCTCTATCTGGGAGAACGGAGGAAAGAGATACGGCGGCAAGGTAACCCCCTCGGGCGTTCTCTATATGCCCGCTAAACGCCCCGATATTAAGATAGACGGCAATGAGGATAAGGGCGATATAAAAAATATGCAGGACAAGGAGTTTCGCATGAAAGGTCTCCTTCTTTCACAGGAACCTGTAATCAACGAAAACACCAAAAGATTTTGCAGTGCACTTTTTGGCGATATTACGGAGTTTTCCGCCATAAAAAAACAAACAGAAAAACTTTTATGCAAAATGGCGGACGAGCTTCGCTTGGGTGAGCTTTCCATAAATCCGCTTTATAGCGGCAGGGAAAACCGCGCTTGCAAAAATTGCGATTATCGCATGATATGCGGATTTGAGGAGGGCGATCCTCATCGCACAATGCAAAAGATAAAAAAGAGTGAAAAAGAGGTGGGAAAGGATGGCTGAAAGAAAATGGACTCCGGCACAGCTTGATTTTATCAATGCCGAGCGTGGCCCGATTCTTGTTTCTGCGGCGGCGGGTTCGGGTAAAACTGCCTCTATCGTTGCACGCGTTTCACGCCGACTTTCTGACCCTTCCAATCCTCTTGCGGCGCATCGCCTTTTAATGACCACATTTTCTAACGCCGCCGCAAATGAAATGCTTTCGCGCATTGAGGCAGAGCTTGAGCAAAAATTGTATGAGGATCCCGATAATGAGAGCCTAAAACTGCAAATTGAACAGATGGCCGAGGCGCAAATAAGCACGATTCATAGCTTTTGTCTTAAAATTATAAGAGAAAACTTTTCGTATTTGGGGCTATATTGTGATTTTCGGGTAGTGGATGAAGCAGAAAATGAAATGCTTATGATGAGCGCTCTGGAGCGGGTTATGAAACGCGCCTATGCTCAGAATGACCCGAACTTCTATAAGCTTATAGAGCTTGTTTGCAGCTCGAAAAATGATTATGAACTTTCACAGGTCATTTTAAAACTCTACCGAACCGTTATTGCAATGCCCTTTCCTGAGGATGTCCTCAAGCGCTGGCTTGAGAGCTTTTCCGATACGGAGGAAAGCTACCGAAAATGGGCCGATATAGTTATTGAGCAGGCAAAAAAAGCTGTAAATTATACACTTGAGCTTTGCCATAAAAATATTGATGAGATAGGCAACAGCGATGAATGTGCTTTTGTAGTTTCAGATATTGAGGCGATAAGGGAAATTGAAAAGGCATTGCTTTCGGGGGATCTGACCGCGGCATACGCTGCGGCAAAGGCAATTAAAATAGATAACCGCATTATGCCAAAAAAGCTTGAAGCGCAAGTAAAAGAGCGGGTAAAGCTTTCGCGCGAAACGATTCGAGATACTATAAAAAAACTATGTGAGCAGCTCTCTTATACCGACAGGGAGGCTTACTGCGCCGATCAGCGCATACTGCTTCCGGCAGTAAAACTGCTGTTTTCGCTGGTGCATGAGTTTATACAGGAGTTTGCAGCCGCCAAACGAGAGAAAAATCTACTGGATTTCTCTGATGCCGAGCAGTTTATGCTGAATCTTGTTTGGCGGAAAAATGAAAACGGCGGCTATGAGCGAACAGAGCTTGCAAATGAGCTGAGGGAACGGTTCGATGAAATTTATATCGACGAGTATCAGGATGTCAATGCTGCACAGGATATGATTTTCAGAGCGATTGAGCCTAAAAGCGGCAATGTTTTTATGGTTGGCGATGTTAAGCAGAGTATTTATGGTTTTCGCCAGGCAGATGCCGATATTTTTGAGGATAAAAAACAAAGCTTTGCAGATTATGATGGAGAACATTTTCCCGCTAAGATTTTTTTTGACAGCAATTTCCGCAGCCGTTCAGGTGTTACTGATTTCGTAAATCAGGTATTTTTCAAAATCATGACCGAGGATTCTTGCGGCAGCAGCTATACCGAGGCAGACTCGCTGAAAGCAAAGGCTGACTATGCTGAAAATGGTGCTTCGGGAACAACGTTTCTTTTTTATGAATGTCCAAAAGGGACGCGTGAAAAGGAATGGCTTGAGGATGAGGCACGCCTTATAGCCTCTGAAATTCATCGTCTGGTAAAAAGCGGATACCGGGTTAAGCAGGGAGAGGGACTGCGTGCTTGTCGGTATGAGGATTTTTGTATTCTTTCCCGCTCCGACGGTAATCGTTTTTCAGCTTATGCAGAGGCACTGAATGCACTTGATATTGAGGTCTGCGTTGATAAAAGCGGCAGCGACTTTTTAGAGAGCCGCGAAATGCTGCTCGTTCTTTCACTTTTAAAAGCAATCAATAATCCTTATGATGATATTGCCCTTTGCAGTGCAATGATGTCACCGATTTTCCTTTTCAGTCCTGCTAAGCTGGCAGAGCTACGCGGCGGAAAAGGAAAAAAAGCGGGGCTTTATGATGCAGTCAAAGCTGCGGCAGATGAGGGCAATACAGAATGTATTGAATTTTTAAAAGGACTGCGCAGTCTCCAAAGGCTGGCGGCAGGTCAAAGTGTCGATAAATTGCTTTCAATCCTGTATGACCGTTATGGGCTTTATAATATGATCGGTGCCATGAACAGTGGCGAGGAGCGCATGAACAATTTGGATATGTTCCGTTATTATGCAAGGCGTTTTGAGCAAAACGGTTATAAAGGCCTCAGTGAGTTTTTGCGTTTTATAAATAAAACCGCGCAGAATAATAAAAAACTCAAAGGCGGTACTCCGGGTGGAGAAAATCGCAATGCAGTCAATATTATGACCATTCATAAATCTAAGGGACTTGAGTTTCCTATCTGTATTCTCGCAAACTCTCTTAAAAGCTTTAATAATGCCGACCTTATTTCCAACACCCTGATCCACAAGGAATTCGGATTTGCTTGCATGATAAAGGATGATGCAAGGGCTGTTCGCTATGCTCCTCTTTCCTATAAGGCGCTGCGCCTTGCAGGGGAGCAGAGCCAGATTGCCGAGGAATTGCGTATTCTTTATGTTGCCCTCACCCGCGCAAAAGAAAAGCTTATTATTCCTGTGGTTCGCAGCTCTATGGATAAACTTCTGGGAGAAGCTATGTTAAATGCAAAAAGCAGAAGCAACAGCTTTGCCGTTTGTGAGAGCAAAAGCTATGCCCGCTGGCTGATGCTTTCTTGTGTCGGCGGCAGGAGTATGCAGAGTGTTTGCAACGCGTTTTTGCAGCAGACAGATTGTGTTTCAAATGATTGCGGGTTTGAGGCAAAAGTGGTGCATGAGCTATCATGTGACAGTGGGCCGGAGCCGTTAGAGCGTGTTGCAAGTTCTAGCGCGCTTATAGAAGAAATTCGCGCTCGAGCCCGCTTTGTTTATCCCTATGGGGCGCAAACCACAATTCCGAGCAAATTTTCGGTAAGTGACCTTTCTAAGGGGGCAGAGGAAGAGCGTTTTGATTTTGAAACCAAGCCCGATTTCATGCATGAGCAAGGCATGAGCGGGGCTGCGCGCGGAACGGCATTGCATACCTTTATGCAGTTTGCTGATTTTGAAAATGCATGCCGTGATATTGAGGGGGAGTTGCTTGCAGTACGCGATAAAGGGCTTATTACAGAGCAGCAGCGCGCTGTTATTGACATAAGCCGCCTTAAAACCTTTTTTGCGTCGCCTCTTTGTAAGCGTATTCTTGCAGCTGATGCAGTTTTTCGCGAGTATAAATTTATGACAGGGATGGATTCGGCGCAATTCGGCGGCGAGCGTGCAGCCGCTGACAGCGTTGTGTTGCAGGGTATTGCTGATTGTATTATCATTGAGGGGGACGCTGCTACCATTATTGATTATAAGACTGACTTTGTGAAAACCGAGCAGCAGCTTCTCGAGCGTTACGGAATGCAGCTTGCAATTTATCGTGCCGCGATTGAAAAAATGCTTGGGCTTGCTATAAAGCAATGTCTTATTTATTCGTTCTGTTTGGGAAAGCAGATACAAGTAGAAACCGAACAAAATATAATTTAGAACAGTAAAAACCTGCCCATGTGGCACCTTCCTTACGGAGGGTGCCACATG
>JAZQMT010000100.1:0-9063 GCA_045543635.1 Oscillospiraceae bacterium
ATTGTTTTTTCTCCTTTAAATAATTTCTCCGATGCAAATATAGGCTTTAGAGGAAGTAATCTTAATATTGACAAACTCCCCCTCTTTAATCTCACCGTTATTTTCAAATTCTACCATAATATTATTATCTGCTCTGCCGCAAAGCGAATTTTCCATTACTCTGCCCGCTCCTTCACACAGAACCTTAAAGGTTTTTCCCTGCATAGCAGCAAGTCTTTCATAAGCAATAGATTCCTGAACAGAAAGTAATCTGCGAAAACGCTCAGACTTCGTCTCATCACTTATGGGGTCCTCCATTTTTGCAGCAGGAGTGCCGGGACGTTTGGAATAAATAAAGGTGTACAAAAGGTCATACCCTACCTTTTTAATAAGCTCAAGTGTTGCCTCAAAATCCTCATCCTGCTCATTGGGAAAACCAACAATAATATCACTTGTGAAACTAAGTTCGGGAATACGCGCTCTTGCATATTTAATAATTTCAAGGTAATCCTCAATGCTATATTTACGGTTCATCTCTTTTAAAATACGATTGGAACCGCTTTGTACGGGAAGATGCAGATGCTTACAAACCTTATCACAATCCGCGATTGCATCAATTAGCTCGTGTGTCGCATCTTTGGGATGCGAAGTCATAAAACGAATACGAAAGTCACCCTCTAGCTCATTTAATTTTCTTAAAAGCTTTGGGAAACCGATTTCTCCGTTTTCCTTACCGTATGAATTTACATTCTGACCAAGCAAAGTGACTTCTTTATAACCTAAAGAAACAAGTTCCTTAACTTCTTTTATAATATCACAGCTTCTGCGACTGCGTTCTCTGCCACGAACATAAGGAACGATACAATATGAACAGAAGTTATTGCAGCCATACATTACAGGCACCCAAGCCTTACTTTTACCATCGCGCAAGGATGGAATTCCTTCAGCAATCATTCCATCTGCCCCGCTTAAATCAAAAACACGTTTCCCTTCAGAAAGCTTTTTGAAAATCAGTTCAGGAAGCTTATGCATCATGTTTGTGCCCAAAACGAGGTCAACAAACGGGAAGCTTTTTTTCAGCTTGTCCGCAACAGATTCTTGTTGCGTCATACAACCACAAAGACCGATAAGCATATCAGGACGCCGGCGTTTAATATTTTTAAGGGCGCCGACATTTCCAAAAACGCGTTGCTCGGCATGCTCGCGAACGGCGCAGGTGTTATACATAACAAAATCGGCATTATCAGGGCAATCCGCCATCTGATAACCCATTTGATTTAATACACCTTTGATTTTTTCTCCATCTGAAACATTCTGCTGACAACCATAGGAATGAACAAACGCATGTAGCACATAACCGCGGGGGTAACGCAAGGACAAAAGTTCCTTTACTTTTTGTGCATATTCTTTTTGTTTTTCAAGCTCCTCTATGGGAACAAAACGATTTTTTTGTTCATCAAACAACGGTTTTTCCTCCGCTCAAAAATTAATCTGCATAATTAAATATATTATAGCATTTTTTGTTCATTTCTTCAAGACAATTTTAAGTTAAAATAACAAAAAATGCGCAGATTTACAATAGATGTGTTACAGATAGTAAAAAAGTAACGAATGAAAAATCCACGGAACGTTGCAATCTTTAAAAGGTAATACAAACACCCTTAAAAGGGCGGCAAAAGCAATAGGTTTGAAGAAAAGTGAAAGCCAGCGTCTATAGGCGCTGGCCGGTAACAGGAATTTTTAATCTCAGAGCAACTCCCGTTTAATGGGTAGCTATGATTAATTAACAGCGTATTTATCGCTATACTCCATGAATTTTTCTCTAAAGTTCTCATTATTCATAATTTTAACAGCGTTGAGATACTGGTGCGTATCAAAGCTATTTTGAGAAACTTCAATCATAGCAACAGCGATATTAGAGCAGTGATCAGAAACTCGTTCAATATTGTTGAGAATGTCTGAAAGAATAAATCCGTATTCAATCGTGCAGTTACCTTTCTTAAGACGATCGATGTGATCTGCCTTAATTTTAGCGGCAATTGCGTCAATAACCTGCTCGAGTGGCTCAACATTTTTGGCCATTTCAATATCATTGTTTTCAAAAGCAGTAAATGTTATTTCAAGAATTTCTTTAAGCGCACTAACGGCAACATCCATTTGCTGTTTAGCCTCTTGAGAGAACTCAACATTTTTCTCGCTAATCTCTTTAGATGTTCTGACAAGATTAAGTGCATGATCTCCGATTCTTTCAAAATCACCGATTGTATGGAGCATCATAGAAACTTTGTTACTATCAGTGCTTGAAATATCTTTAGTGGAGATCTTCACAAGAAAGCTTCCGAGTTTATCCTCGTAAACATCAAGTAAATTTTCATCCTCATTGATTTTATCAGATTTCTTTTGTGAAAATTTCCAAAGCATATCAAGAACGCTGCAAATCGAGTTTTTGGCAATGCCGGCCATTTTGGTGGTTAAGCTTAAGCACTCGGTAATTGCAAAAGAAGGAGTATTCAAAAGGCGCTCATCCAGAAATGCATACTCCTCCTTCTTATCTTTTTCAGGAATAATTTTTTCTGCCAATATAACGAGCATTTTAGAGAAAGGAAGCAGGAGAAGGGTTGTAAATACATTAAATATACTATGTATTACCGCAATCATAAATGGATTGATTTTATCATTCAAAAATCCGAACCGGAATATCGCATTTCCGCCATAGAACAAAATCAAACATACAACAGTGCCAATGGTGTTAAATGCAATATGTACAACAGAAACTCGCTTTGCATTTCTGTTAACGCCGATGCTTGAAATTAAAGCGGTAACACAGGTGCCGATATTCTGCCCCATAATAATGGGTATCGCCATATTATATGAGATAGCGCCTGTCATAGAAAGCGTTTGAAGAATACCAACAGAAGCAGCCGAGCTCTGAATAATTCCGGTAAATACTGCGCCAACCAATACACCGATAATCGGATTATTAAAGGCAGTTAAAATCTTAGCAAAATCAGGGGAATCTTTCAGAGGGCTTACGGCATCTTGCATAAGTTCCATTCCATACATAAGAACAGCAAATCCGACTAAAATATTCCCGAGATTTTTCTTTTTGTCATTCTTAGACATCATGATCATTGCAATACCGAAAAGAGCAAAAACAAGAGAAAAGTTTTCGGGTTTTAAAAGACCGATAACACTATTACCGCTTTCAATACCTGCGGCAGAAAGAATCCATGCAGTAAGGGTAGTTCCGATATTAGACCCCATAATTACTCCGACAGTTTGGGAAAGGTTCATTATTCCCGAATTAACTAAACCGACAAGCATAACAGTCAACGCCGAAGATGACTGAATTGCAATGGTAATTCCCGCACCGAGAAGTAGGCTTTTAAAGGGATTCGAAGTAGAGCTTTTAAGCGCGCCCTCTAATTTTCCGCCGGAAAATCTTTCAAGACCGTTTGACATAACATTCATTCCGTAAAGAAAAAATGCAAGACCACCGCATAGGGTAATAATACTAAAAACTATTTCCATTTTTTCCTCCTAGCCGATAATGCAAATTTGCATTACTCCGATTTCAGATATGAGTTTTTATATGATCTTACCGCACATATGTGTGGTAAGTTGTATTCACAATTTGTATTATACTTGTTTTTTCGAGCAAATACAACATATTTTTTTGTTATATTTTATTTTTATTGAAAACAGCCAAAATTGTTGTTTATAATGATGACGCAAAACAGACCGTCCCCTAAAATTTAAGGGCGGCGGTCTGTTAACTATTTTTCGGGGTTATAGGAGAAACAAGGCATATAACTTAATTTAAAGAGATTATTTTTATGCATCGTATCAATTTTGTTCTTGGTTTCAGCATCGGGCTCGATTCCCTCTCTGATATATGCATCAAGGGTAGCATAAGTAAATCCGAGATTATCCTCATCGGTTTTTCCGCAAAGCCCATCAATAGGCGGCTTTTCAACAAATTTTTCAGGCAATCCAAGCTCTCTTCCTATTGCCTTTACCTCAGCAACAGTGAAACAGGATAGCGGGCTGAAATCACCAACACTGTCACCATAACGAGTAGAATAACCAACCCAATCCTCTGATAAATTACAGGTGTTTGCAACTCGCCCGTTATTTGACTGTGCAACAGCATAGACCACCGACATTCTAATGCGCGGCGGGAGGTTAAAACGAGTTTGATTTGTAATCTCAAAAGAGTTCCCAATTGCTTTGTAAATACTTTCTACAGCCTCACCGATATTAACTGTGAAATATTTAATATTAAGAAATTTACAAAGATCAATGGAATAATCAATATCAAACTGTTCACCTTTAGGCATCATAACACCGATTACCCGCTCATTTCCCAATGCCTTGCAACAAAGCGCAGCAACAACCGAACTGTCTTTTCCGCCCGAAACACCCAAAACCGCATTACAGTTCTTTCCATTTTGTTCAAACCATTCTCTGATCCATGACACGCATTGTTCAGTTGCGTGTTTTGCATTAAAATGATACATATGTAAAATCCTTTTCTATTGATTCATTCCAAAACAATAATATCGCAGCCGACAGAAAAAGTCAAGAAAGTTTTGTGCTCACCTCACCGGAATTGAGCCACCGCTTTTCACCGTTTTCTAAATCGACGCACAAGCGATATTGTGCGTCTAAATCCACTACCTTAGCATTATAAGCTTCATTCAAAGTAATAACATGAACCTCTTTTCCCAGTATAAATAGTCTTTTTCTGTATTCATTATATATTTTTTTATTTGAAAGCAATGGATACATTTTAAAAAACTGATTTAGGATTTCAGCGGCAAGTATACATCTTTCATCCAAATCCCTTTGTCCGTTACTTAAAACTGATGACGCTATATCCCTTATTTCCTCCGGAAAACCGCTTTTGGGAGGATAAAGATTTACCCCTATCCCCAGAATGATATAATCTGATTTTCCGTTATTTGTATTGATAACTGACTCGGTCAATATCCCGCAAACTTTTTTATCCGCAATATATATATCGTTTACCCATTTAATACCCGTCTGAACGCTGAAGATTTTTTCAATCGCCTTGCTGACTGCAACCGCCGCACATGTGGTTACTAATACGGACTGCTCAGGCTCAATATCAGGGCGTAAAAGCAGGCTCATGTAAATCCCGCTTTCAGAAGGCGAAAAGAAACCTCTTCCCCTTCTTCCTCTTCCGGCAGTCTGCTCATTTGCAATTATAATTGTTTTTTCTCTTGCGCCCTGCTCTGCTTTTTGACGCAAAATACTGTTTGTTGATGTCACACTTTGATAAAGTTCCAAATCAATATCCTGAACAAGCAGATGTTTTTTTATCTCACTCTCGGTCATTTTAATTTTCTCCCATATATCGTTTGATTCGAAGCGTTAATAATGCTGCTAAGATAATTTTTAAAATATCCGGAATTATAAAAGGAATTACACATTGCATAAAAGCTGCCCATAATCCCATGCCGGAATTTCCTTGCGTATAAACAAAAGCAAACCACAAGGTTCCAAACAAATAACAGATAAGCTGGCCTATTCCCATTGATACAGACAGAGAAAGCACGGAATTTTTACCTTTTCTAATAAGAAAACCCGTCACCACCGATGCCGGCAGAAATCCAAGAAGAAAGCCACCCGTAGGCCCAAAAAGATAGGCAATTCCGCCTTGAAATCCCGAAAACACAGGCACACCGACCAGTCCCAGCAAAAGATATACAAAAACACATAGGCTTCCCTTCCTAACTCCCAAAACACCTACTGCCGTAAACACACCGAAAACCTGCATTGTAAACGGAACAGGAAGCAAAATGGTTATCCATGCACATATCGAAATAACCCCAACAAACATGGAAACCATTGCCATATCCAAAAGAGAAAAATACTGTTTTGATTTCAAGAAAATCAAATCCTTTTTTACACTTCTATGTCTTATTATTCAACCATAAATTTGCCTTTTCGTCAAGCCAATAAAAACAAAAAATCCGGTTAAAAAGTAAATTGGTAAAATGAGCATTGGTATAGAAAAGAGCAGCCAGCTAATGCTGACCGCTCAGTTGTGAAAAGATAGCAAAGTTTAGCGTCGTCCTTGCAACCTTACTTGGTTTTAATACCGTCATCTTAACAATGTTTTTTTTACAAAAAAGGTCTACACCCTCCAATATTAATAGTAGTGGAAAAGAAAATCTTCAATTTTTTTAGCCATAAAATCTCTCTAAAAAATAAGAAATAAGATCAACCAACATAGTGCAATCAATAATTTCACTGTTTTTTCATCTTTTATATACTCCATTTTTGATGAAATTGAATGATCCTATCATCTCCCATAGTGAGCGATACAAACACCATGAAAGATTTTTTGGGACAGTTTTTTAACAGCACAACTATTCTTTCCTCGGCAAATTCATCAATCAGGATTCTTTTTGATTTGTGAAAAGCCACTTGACGATGTCCCATCATCGTTATCATACCCTGTATTATATACATACAGATATTGTTCATCTTCACCTACCAGCTCGCAATAAAGCAACGGTAAGTCCAAAGTATTTCGGAAAATCGTCTTGACCTTTTTGTCATCGCGGGAAACCACATCAATTCGATAGCTTGTTTCAGTTTCCCAGATTAACAAATACATTTTGTCATCATCATAAATAGCAGAAGTTGAACGGTTTTCCAAATTGCCGGCATTATACGGCATCTCTAAAAAGTTTGAGCAATCAACAAGGTCAATGATGTGAATTTTATTATTTCGGCAAACAAGAATTTTTCCCTGCCCAAGATATGAAAGGGTATTTGAGCTTTGCTTGTCGCTAATTTCATCAGCAAATTTTGTAACATAGCTGTGCTTATCCGAGCTTAAGTTATAACAAAGCACATTTCCGTCTTTGTCAAAGTAAAACACATCATCATCAAGTACAAAGTCAAATCGCTCTATAGGCAATTGTTTTTTTGATGTAAAATCCCTGTCGGTGTAATAAACCCCTCCGGTATTTTCCAAATTATCCCACACAGAAACAATCCAGCCGTTTTCTACCATAATGGCATCGCTATTATATCTAATCTGGGGTACTTGGAGATTAAGTGAAAAAAGCTGTTTGTAAGATTTTAAAGTTTTCTGATGTGTTTCTGTATCAAAAATGATTATCTCTGCATTTGCCGACTCTACAAAATAAATCGTTTTCTGATAGTTTTTCATCACAAGCATTAATTCCTCAGACAAAACCGTGCGTTCTCCGCTTTTTTTATTTACACAGTAAAAACCAACTTCATCACTGTAGTAATAATTTTTTTCGTTGTGTACCATCCCCACGGTCCCGAGGGAAATGTTATTATATTTTTTCTTTCCTTGATATTTAGAAATTTTTTCCGACTCGTTCTGTGATAACTTACTGTTAAGCAAGGCAGAATTTATTTCTGTATTTTGGTCAATTGAGGAGCCAATACCACTCACTGGGGAATGACTGCACCCTGCCAAAACAAGAACGGCAAATAATAACAAAACAATTCTTTTCATTGATTCTTCTCCTTTATTTTCTAAATAATTCACATTTACACATCAACATGCTCTATGTATATTGTGTGTCCATATTGGTTATTATCAAGCGTTATATCACACTCGGCAACACGCAGGAGTATTCCATCCTCGTACAGATAAGTGTACTCATTCTTGCCATAAATGTCAATCCAATTTTATTAGAGCTTATATGATGAAATAGTGAAGTTCTCTGATTTTGTAACACATTATTGACAAGCCCACAGTCTTTTTATGACAGCTAAAATAAATTGTAGATATTACCAAGGAATGCAACATTTAAGTTTATTGAACCCCACGCACAGAAAGCCTCGTGTTCTTTTTATTTTGTGGACATACAAAAAAGCAGGCGTCAGGGAATATATTTTAAAAGAAAAAGGAGTGATCTAATGTTGTTTGAACTGCTTAATTTAATTAGCGGAATATTTCATTTTGCGCTTCATTTAACAGGAGAAAGCTTTCCAAAACCTTTGTCGATAAAAGAGGAACGGGAATGTTTTCAAAAAATTGCACAAGGAGACAATGATGCACGCAACCGTGTTATAGAACATAACCTACGCCTAGTTGCTCATATCGTAAAAAAATATCATGCAAGTGGAATAGATCAAGATGATCTTATATCTATTGGTACCATAGGACTGATTAAAGCAGTCTCTGGATATAGCTGTAAAAAGGAAACGAAGTTTGCAACCTATGCGTCTCGTTGTATTGAAAATGAAATTTTAATGTATTTTCGCAGCCTTAAAAAAACCGCTCAGGATGTTTATATCAGTGACCCGATTGACACCGATTCCGAGGGAAACTCGCTGTCGCTTATGGATATTGTGGCAGATGAACGCGATATAGCAGATGATATTGAAGAAAAGCTTCGCAGTGAAAAATTATATCGTTATATTGCCCAATGTTTGACTCCAAGAGAGCGAATGATCCTTAAATTACGTTATGGACTGTGCTGCACCACCCCACTTACGCAGCGTGAGGTTGCAGAAAAGCTGAAAATTTCCCGTTCTTATGTAAGTAGAATAGAGAAAAAGGCTTTGATCAAACTCAAAAAAAGATTTGAACAGTAAAAAAGATTGACACAAACGTTTTTTTGCGATAATATGAATAAAAAAGAAAAATTAAATGAGGTAAAAAATGAGATTGTTTCGTTCTAAAAGTAATTTTCTGTTTGGTGTGATTTTTCTTTCTGTTATCGTTCTGTACGAAATACCTATGTTTCTTGGGTTAATCGGAAAGGAAAATGTTTCATTTGCAAGTCTAATTCTCTTAATTCTGCCGCTTATAATCTCTCTTTTTATGTTTGTTCTCGGAATGCAAACCATCCATATCAGTGAAAGCGGCGTCACATTGGAAATATTTCGTATCCCGCTTAAAGAGCTTAAATGGAATGAGATGAATGAGGCAGGAACAGGTAAAGTCAAAATCAGCAAGGGGCGTTATATAAAGCAGCTTTATGTTTCGCAACGTAGTCTTAACGAAAAAGAACTTGATAATATGGATAAGTTGCGCTTTCAGCCGTTTGTTATTTGGTTTGA
>JAZQMT010000101.1:0-15948 GCA_045543635.1 Oscillospiraceae bacterium
GTCTTTTTAGCGCTTGGCATTGTAACTGCGCCAATGGCATTTTCCCGGATCATCTGCGGAAGCTGTCTTGCGGTGCGCGCGCTTATTGCAGAAAAGAAAAAGGCGGTATAAAATGAATCTGTTCTCCATAAATTAAAGAAGAATTGTTATAATATTGACAATATATGTAAATTAAAATAAAATGGAATTAGCAAAATTATTGGTCAAGGAGGTATTTTTATGGAAATTACTGGTCAAGGAGGTGTTGTTATAGAAATATTATGGATATATGCAGTGTAAACAAATACAGATAAACAGGAGACACTATTATGAGAAAAAAATTAAAACTAAAATATTTGATTCCGGGAATAATTCTGATTTTATTATTATCCGGTTGTAATACAGGCGACACTCCGGTTATTACAAGTTCCTCACCCACAATTTCCGAGAATGAACCTGAAAGCTCTATTGCTTCTACAAGTTCTATTCCGCAGTCAAGCTTGAGTGAGACTGCCTCTGCCCCGCAATCGAATTTAGGCACTACCACCTCTACTCCGCAGTCAAGCTTAAGTAAAGAAACTTCTTCAAAGAATCAAAGCGCAAGCAAACATTCTAATTCCAGCAATACATCTTCTAAAAAGCCGAGTTTAAGCACCGTTTCTTCAAGCTCCAAACCATCGAGTACGATAAATGAAAAAGTTCCTACCGATAAGTTGGAAGTAAATCCTCCTGTTCCTATTACGTTTGTAGATTCCGTAGAGGGCGAGGCAATAGATTTTGAAGAAAAAACAATTGATGTTAATTCAGGAAATGATAATTGGGATTCGCACATAGCTGTTATCCGTTCATGCGATGAATTAAAAGCTATTTATGAAGGGGAAGACTTTTTCATGGGCATAGCGGATTATGATTATACCAAATTATATACCAATAGTTTTTTTGATGATAATGTGCTGGTTACGTTATTTGTCTTTCGGGGCAGTTCTGCATACACATATACTATAGATAGCGTAACTCAAAAAAATGATCGGTTATATATCAGTATGAATAATAAAGATTATCCTCCTGGCAGTGTATTTATTGCTGATTCAGCCTATTTCCGCACATTTATTACTGTTTCAAAAGAGGATATGGCAAAGATAACAGATATTGTTGTTTATCAAGATGCACGGTCATATTAATAGTTAAATAAAAAGAAGGAATAATTATATGCATATAAAAGGAAAATCATTTTTAAGTATTCTATTAGCTATATTGTTAATACTGCCCTCTTTATCTATTTCAGGCAAAGCTTTATCGGTTGAGGATATAAAAGCTGTTTCTGATAAAGTAACACAAGAAATAATTGAAGAAAAAGTCATTTGCGATGCCACGATAGATGATGAGTTTAGCGACAATAGTGTTATTGTTGTTTTAAAGAAAGATACCAATCCTAATTTTAAAACATTGACACAGTCTGATTTCCCTGAAATCAAGCTTAAAAAAATCGATAATCTGACAGAAGATATAGAGCCCCTTATCAAAACGGTAAGGAAAACAACAAATACAGAGACTATATCTTCTGCATATTCTGCTTTAGATGAAATTAGCGCTATTTCTGAAGTTGGCATAACAAACAGTTATGAAAATGGAGCGTTTAATATTTACAGCACTGAAGAATTGCAGGAGCTGGAACAAGGTTTTAATCAGATTATTAAAATCGATTTAGAGGATGCCGGAAAACAGAATGTTTTAGACGCAATTAAAGAACTTGAAAAAAGAGATGATATTCTTATCGCTCAGCCCAATTACATATATTCGGTTTGTAGCACCACTCCCAACGATCCGAATGTTTCTTATCAATGGGCAATAGATATAATGGATCTTAATGAGGCATGGGATATTACTACAGGAAGTTCTGATGTATTAGTCGGGATAATGGATTCGGGGATTGATATTTATCATGAGGATTTAGCGGCTAATATTAACACCACTTTAGCAAAAGATTTCACACAAGAGTTTAATGATTATAGTTCGATGCATCCTCATGGAACACATGTAGCCGGTATTGTGGGAGCTGTAGGAAACAATGGAACCGATGTTACTGGGGTTTGCTGGAAAGTAAAGATGGTCGATCTGCAAGTTTTTGATAGTTTTGGAAACGGTGAAACCGCTGCTTTGGTAAATGCAATTAAATATGCGACAGCAAAAAATATTCCAATTTTAAATCTAAGTGGTGGTGGAGCGGAGGAAGATGAAGCTTTAAAAGAAGCCATAGAAAATTATCCCGGGCTTCTTGTTTGTGCAGCGGGAAATTATGAAAAAGAAACAGATAATAGAGATAATGATGTAGCACCATTTTATCCCGCTTCTTATAACTATGACAACATTATTTCGGTAGCTGCAACAGATAGTAATGACTTGTTATGGGGAAAATCGTTTTATGGTCAAACTTCTGTGGATTTAGCAGCGCCAGGAGTGGATATATATTCCACCTTACAAGATGATAATGTAGGAAGAGAAAACGGAACATCTATGGCTGCACCGCAGGTTACCGGAGTAGCAGCATTATTAAAAAGCAAGTTTCCCAGCATCACTACCGCTCAAATGAAACAGACTATTTTGAACACGGTTGATGAGGTATCGTCGTTGTCCTCAAAATGTGTAACAGGCGGGCGGCTCAATGCTAATAATGCTTTAAGGAAAATTTATAACAAATATTTCACTGTAAGATATGCTGCCAATGGCGGAACCGGTTCAATGGCAGATACAAAAGTGTATTATGATATTTTAACTAAAACAAGAGAAAATACATTTACACGAGAGGGCTATGATTTTGATTGCTGGAACATTCAGCGAAGCTATGACGGAAAATGGCGTTATCAGAATGCAGATAAAAGTGAGTCGGGTTGGTATAATGAAGGGGAGCAGCCTGAGGGTTGGATAAAATATCGATATGCAAATGGAGTTTCGGTTGCTAAAACTACCAGTGCTGTAGGTGTTGTAATTACATTTCACGCTCAATGGAAAAAATATTTTACTGTGAGATATGCTGCCAATGGCGGAACCGGTTCAATGGCAGATACAAAAGTGTATTATGATGTTTTAACTCAAACAAGAGAAAACACATTTACACGAGAGGGCTATGATTTTGATTGCTGGAACATTCAGCGAAGCTATGATGGGAAATGGCGCTATCAAAATGCGGATAAAAGTGAGTCGGGGTGGTATAACGAAGGAGAGCAGCCCGAGGGATGGATAAAATATCGATATGCAAATGGAGTTTCGATTGCTAAAACTACCAGTGCTGCCGGTGTTGTAATTACATTTCATGCACAATGGAAAAAATATTTTACTGTGAGATATGCTGCCAATGGCGGGACCGGTTCAATGGCAGATACAAAAGTGTATTATGATGTTTTAACTCAAACAAGAGAAAATACATTTACACGAGAGGGCTATGATTTTGATTGCTGGAACATTCAGCGAAGCTATGATGGAAAATGGCGCTATCAAAATGCAGATAAAAGTGAGTCCGGTTGGTATAACGAAGGAGAACAGCCTGAGGGATGGATAAAATATCGGTATGCAAACGGGGTTTCGGTTTCAAAAACTACCAGTGCTGCCGGTGTCGTAATTACATTTCATGCTCAATGGATACCAGTTGCTACCTAAATTACCTACAGATAGAGCTCTTTATCTGAAAACAGAGTCAGTGGTTGTTTTAAAAGAAAAACCTACCTCCTTTGCAAAGGAGGTAGGTTTTTGTTTTGACAGACATAAAGTTAGCAGCCGCAGCAGCCGTTTGTTTCGTCGCCTAGGTCAAGGCGGGGAGGGAAGAACTGGTCGGTGGGGAATTTAATGCGGGAGAACAGCTCGCAAGGGCTGTCGGTGGTGTCCGAGGCGGAGCAGTCTTTATCGGGAACACAGAAGTCATAACAGGGAACCAGCATCTGCACCCTGCGCTGAAGCTGGATAATGGAAAACAGTCCCAGCGTGACATACAGGTCTCTTTGCGGACTTGAGCTGTCTATGGTGTAATCCGAGCTGCGACCAAAGCAGCTTGTTTTAAAGTAGGCAGCAATGCAGTCGGGAATACGGACAGCGGATGTCGGTTCGCATGAGGTGACAAGTGTGCTGTTAAGACAAATCGGGTCAACCACCTGAACCTTTGCAACAGGCATGTTGTTATCAGGGTCGATTTCACCGTCGTTATCACTTTGGAAAACGCGGACGTTGCCGTCGCTTCCGAAAAGAATTGCTTTTTTGCTTGCCATTGCAACACCGGTTACTGTTACTGCGGGGGATTGCGGGGTGGTCACCTCTGCCGTTACCTCGAAGTAATATGTCATATCGACAGAGTAAAACCCCTTGTTAAAGGGAACATTTTCAACATCTATAAGTACATTGAGCACGGTGACATCTTTCACCTTTGCTGATGTGGCTATATCGACAATGCTTCTTTGGATTGCTTCCGGAAAAAGCACACGCAGATCGGTTAAACAATCCTTGTCGCTGCAAGAATCATAAATTCTGCCCGCGTCGATACAGACAGCTTCTTTGAAAGCAGTACTGCCGAACTCGGCAGCCATGTTTTCTGCCATTTACATAACCTCCTTTTGCATGATCGGTCTCTTTATGAAACCTCAATACAGTTTATTCAAAAAGCACAATTTTCGTTCCCAAAAAAGGGTTGTACGGGCAGAAAATGCGCCTTCTTGTCCGTTTCTTTAAAAAACGGTTGACAAAGCCGGCGGCTGCCGATATAATAAAAGCAATAAAAACTGCCACCGGGTAGTAGGAGCGAAAGCATCCGTTTTGCATATCGTTAGGTCTTTGAAGATATGCTGCGGGTGTTATTTTTTTGGAGGAATTATGCTTAAAAATCCTTTTGCAGGCCTTAAAAGGCATGAATGGCTGATTTGGGGCATTTCGATGCTTGTTGTTACAGTTTCTATCCTGCTTTCGCCGAATGTTCGGTTTTCGACGCTTGCCGCGTCGCTGGTTGGAGTAACAGCACTTATTTTTGTGGCGCGCGGTGATGTGTGGGGGCAAATTTTATCGGTAGTGTTTGCGCTTTTATATGCACTCACTTCGTTTGAATTTCGTTATTACGGCGAGATGATAACCTATCTCGGAATGACAGCGCCAAGCGCAATAGCCTCAACGATTTCGTGGCTGAGGCACCCTTATAAAAAAGGAGTAAACGAGGTTAAGATACATAAGCTGACAGCCGGACAGAAATGGCTGATGGCAGGGCTTACCATTGCGGTAACGGTTGGTTTTTATTTTATTTTGCGGGCACTTGACACGCCCAATTTGCTTATAAGCACCATTTCCATTACAACAAGCTTTATGGCTTCCTACCTTGTATTTTTTCGCAATTCATACTATGCTCTTGCCTATGCATTGAATGATATTGTTCTGATAATCATGTGGATTTTGGCGGCAATAGAAAGCCTTTCTTTTCTGCCGATGATATTCTGTTTTGTGATGTTTCTCTTAAATGATTTATATGGTTTTATAAGCTGGAAGTTGCGTGAAAAAAAGCAGCAGGAGGGAAAATGAAAAACAGTCGACCGTAGGCCAAGTACCCGTAAGGATACTTGGCCGGTTTTATTCGCCTTATGGCGAGTTGTATCGCTTCGCAGTGATATTTGTCTAACGACAAGTGTTATTGCCTTCGGCAGTTTATGGCGAATAAAATACCACTGAAACCGTAAGGTTTCAATAACACTTTGCTGTTAGGCAAAATATAACTGTGAGGCCCGTCTCACAATATCACTATTCAAACAATCATCTTTTGAGATAGTAAAAACGGATGCGTAGAATTTCTACACATCCGTGTAATATTTGTCTTATACCGTAACAAGCAGGAAAAATGTATATCACATTTTCCACTTGTTAGGAGAACCTAAAACCCTTTAACCTTGCTCATAACTACTTGTAGCCTGTGGTGCAGTACAACGAGCAATGGATAAAATTAAAACTGTCCTTAAGGGTACAATCTATATGGTCGGCTGTTTTTTAAAGCAGGTCTTTAGCGGCGGCGACGAGGGCTGTGTGCTCGTTGGGAATTTCGTTTTTAATAACGCGGGTGAGCAGAAAATCAAGGGTAGAGCCGATAGCGGTGCCGCTAAAGCCCAAGGTAATCAGGTCGCTGCCCGAAATGCTAAGGTCACAAAGGCGGTAACATTCGCCGCTTTTTTCTATTTTCTCAATTTGTTTTTGCAAAGTTAAAAGCTGTTTATCGGTTTGATGGCGCATGATGAGTGGAACAGACCGCTCTAAAGAGATGAGATTTAAAAGACGGGAGGCACCGTATTGGCGCAAAAGCTGTTTTACAGCACACAAATCCTCAGCTAAAGGCAGGGGAAGAGCGGTGAGCAGTGAAGCAACAGCAGAGCGGGTTGCACGGTCTGATTTTAAAGACGACAGTATTTTATCTGCAACTTTAGCGCTCTCTTTTGGAGTGTCCTTTAAAAATCGAAAGAGAGCGGCAAGGCGCAGCGCAACCTCTTTGGGAAGGCATGAAAGAGAGTTTGCCGCTATTTTCCGGAGCGTTTTATCCTGTGTGGAAACAGAGAAGAGGAAATTAAAAACTTCGGGAAAATCCATCAAAATCTCCGCGGCGTTATCGCCGCAGACAAGGCGGCAAAGCTCACTGTAGATACGCTCTTTAGAAACAAAGGAGAGAAGCTCAAGCTTTTCTTTAATGGCAGCGGAGGTTTTTTCTTCAATAGAAAAGCTAAGGCATGCGGCAAATCGCAAGGCGCGCAGAGGGCGCAGCGCATCCTCGGTAAAACGCTCCTGTGGGTTTCCGACGCATCGAATCAGACGATTTTCAAGGTCTTTTTTGCCGCCAAAAAGATCAATGATGCCGCTTTTATCATTATATGCCATGGCGTTTACGGTGAAATCGCGGCGAGAGAGATCTTCTGATAGAGCTTTTGAAAAGTAAACAGTATCGGGATGGCGGTGGTCGGAATAACCCTTTTCGCTGCGAAATGTAGTGATTTCAATGGGGTGTCCCTCTATAACAGCGGTTACAGTTCCGTGTTTTATCCCTGTTTCGAAAATAGGGAACACAGCGAGTGCCGCTTTGGTTTCTGATGGGAGTGCCGAGGTGGTGACATCATAGTCAGAGCAGGGCAGGGACAAAAGGCTATCGCGCACGCAGCCGCCGACACAGTAAGCCTCGAAGCCCGCACTTTCTAAAGCGCTTATAATTTTTTTTACATAATCGGGAAGCTGCATGGTTATTCCTCCTTTTTTATAAGTATAATGCATTTTCCACAGAAAAACAACAAAAAGAAAAACGCACATCGGGAGGGTGAACCGATGTGCGCCCGATGCCCAGAGAGGACACCATGAAAAAGATCCTTGACACCGCGGCTCTTGCGGTTAAGCCTTGGTGTATTTTTATTATAACGCCTTTCACTTAAAAATGTGTGAAGGCTCTGTGAATAAATTTTAAAATCTTGCAGGCAAAAAAGTTATAAATTATTGAAAAAAAAGGAGAAAAGAGCTATAATGTAGAAAAGTTTTTAATGCTTTGGAGGATAGAATGAAGAAAAATGCTCTGCGAAACTTAACAACTGCCGCAATCATTGCCGCGCTTTATGCCGCGCTAACGCTTCTTGTGGCTCCCTTGAGCTTTGGTGCGGTGCAGATTCGTTTTAGTGAGGCACTCACGGTGCTGCCGGCTGTTTGTCCGCCGGCGGTTGCGGGATTGTCGGTTGGATGTTTTTTATCCAATTTAATCGGATTTTTGGCAGGGCTCAATCCCTTGGGACTCATTGACAGCGTTGTAGGCACGCTGGCAACGCTGCTTGCCGCACTTGTTACTTATTATATCGGAAAGCATGTAAAAGGACGTGCGCTTTACTTGCTCGCTCCGCTGCCGCCGATTTTATTAAACGGCATTATCATAGGAGCAGAAATTGCAATTGTGTTTTTGGGAAGCACATCGGCGCTGACTGTTATTGTAAGCTGCGCTTATGTTGCACTCGGTGAGCTTATCGCATGTTATCTGGGCGGCAGCTTGCTTTTAAAAGGTGCCGGTGCATATTTTAAAGAGCATTTTAATTGAAAAATCAAGAACCGGAGATTGTTTATGATAGAAAAATTTAGGCAGACTGTTTTTGCAGTCTGCCTAAATTTATCCCTAATATGAACTTTCCTAGCGAGAACTTTTTAGAACAGGGGAAGAATGAGCTTTATAAACAGCTCATAAATAATCGGAATCAAGAGGGCGGGGAGCATATTCCCCGTCTTTATTTTTTTGCCGAAGGTAAGGTTTATTCCAATTCCGAAAATGAGTGCAGAGCCGATATAGGAAAGGTTAGAGACAAGCTCTGCGCTTAAAATGGGGGAGATGAGCTCGGCGAGCAGGGTAATGGCTCCCTGATAGATAAAAACAGAGATTGCCGAGAAAAGAACACCTACGCCCATTGTTGAGGCAACGATGATGGACATAATACCGTCCAGCACCGATTTGGCGGCTAGCATACTAAAGTCCCCCGTAAGCCCATCATTCAGTGCACCGACTATTGCCATTGCACCGACACAAAAAATAAGCGTTGTAGTGACAAAGGCTTCGACAAAGTTTCCGCTGTCCTTTGATTTTACAGTCTTTTTAAGCTTTTCGCCGACAGATTCGAGCCTGTCCTCAATATTAACAAGCTCGCCTAAAAAGGTTCCTATAATCAGGGAAACGATCATGAGCATAGTGCCTTGGGTTTGGATAGAACCGTCAGTATTTGCCTGTAAAAGCCCTGTCAGCGCGCCGCTGATGCCGATAAACATAACCGAAACACCGATGGCACGCGTAACAGAGTCCATCATTTTTTGATTTAAGCCCTTTTTTATAAAGAGTCCGATAGTGCCGCAGACTAAAATGGCGGCGGTATTAATGAGGGTGCCAAGTCCGTGCATTTCTGTCACCTTACTTTAGTTTATTTTGAAACCAAATTTCCGAAACAGTAAAACTCTTGCCATCGAGATAAGAAAGCTCGCCCGCATCCTTAAAATCAAAACCGACATAGTAAGAGCAGAGAGCCTGATAGGGAAATCCGAGGCGGGAGTCCTCTGCGTGCTGTTTGCCGTATTTTCCGTCTCCCATGAGGGGACAGTTGATATGAGCCATGGATGCTCTTATTTGATGGGTTCTGCCTGTTTTCAGTGTAACCTCTAAAAGCGAGCAGTCATTTTTTGTTTTAAGGGTTTTGTAATGTGTTATGGCGGTTTTATAATCGGGGAGCTTTTTTTCGCTCACCAAACAGATGTTTTTATCGGCAAGCTTTTTGAGATAGAGGGTAAGCTCACTCTCGGGGGGATTGGGTGCACCGTGGCAGAGGCACAGGTATTTTTTTATTACCTTATGCTCTTTTATTTTTTGGTTCATAATACGCAGCGCATTGGCGTTTTTAGCGGCAATAACAATTCCGCAGGTGTTTCTGTCAATGCGGTTGCAAAGGGCGGGGGTAAAGGAGGCTTCGTTCTCAGCGTCGTACTCTTTTTTTTCATAGAGATAGCGCAGAGTGCGGTTTATCAGTGTGTCTGCTCCGCTACCGTCATAATCATGAACAGCAAGCCCCGCGCTTTTATTTAAAAGCAGAATGTTTTGGTCCTCATAAACAATATCAAGCTCATTTTTGGCTAAAAGAAAATCCATGCGGGAGGGCTCTTTTTCAAAAAATTCATCGTTGATATAAAGGGAAAGGACATCTCCGAGGGAGAGAATATAGCGGCAGTCAGTCGTTTTTTTGCCGTTTATGCGCACTCTGCCCTTGCGGATGGATTTCTGAAGCAGGGATAGGGGCATTTTGGGGAGGGTTTTATTTAGGAATTTATCGAGCCGTTGCTCACAGTCATTTTTAGCAATGATAATTTCTCGCATTCCGTTCCCTCCTTTTTAAGATAGCAATATTGTAACATAAACCGAAGTTTGTAGCAACAGTTCTCAGAGTTTTTTTCAAGAATGTCCACTATAGAAGTTTTTTATGGGATAAGATGAAATCACAGAGAAAACACAGGGAGGCGAAAACATGAGTGATATGAAAGAGCTTATACAGCAGTACAAGGCGCATATAAGGGTGCTTGAAAAACGAGTAGAGGAGCTAACGCGGGAGCTTTATGCACTTGATGGTGGGCACAGGGACGAACTTTATATCCGCATTGCGCTTTTAAATCAGGAGATAGATGACATGTGGGACTCGGTACATATGATGAAAGGTTATGAAAGGTGGTGACAGAATGGCAAAAAACGAAAAAAAGGAAACAGACCTTATTGAAAAAAACCGCGCACGTGCAGAAAAGCTGATTAAACTTTATATGAAAGAGCTTTCACGCCCCGAAAAACTTGAAGGAGCACCTATTAATCAAATAGCATCGGCTTTGGGAACACTTGTTGAAAAATTCGGTAAAAAGACGACAGAGTACGATGAAGGCCCCATTATTATTACCCACAGTATTCCGCGGGCACAGGAGGGAGAGGAGTGAATTTTCGGCTTGATTACACTCCCACGCAAAAACAGGCGATGTTTCACGCCTCCTCTGCCGACGAGGTTCTTTACGGCGGGGCGGCGGGAGGAGGAAAGAGCCGCGCAATCGTTATGGAGGCGGTAATCGACGCGCTTGAACACGATGGGATAGACAGCTATCTTTTCCGCCGCAGCTATCCTGAATTGGAGACAACTTTAATTGCCGAGGCGCTTCGATGTGTGCCGCAAGAGCTTTTTAAGTATTCAAGAACAACGCATGATATGCAACTAAAAAACGGTTCAACGCTGCATTTTCGGTTTTGCCGTAACATGCAGGACGCCTACAAGTATCAAGGTTGCGAGATGCACAGGCTTTACATTGATGAGCTGACGCATTTTACGCAGGAGATATATGATTACCTAAAAACCCGACTGCGTGCCCCGAAAAGGCTCAACATAAAGCCGAAAATAAGGTTGACAACTAATCCGGGCGGGGTGGGGCATGGCTGGGTAAAGGCAATGTTTATAGATGGTAAAACACCCTTTTCGGTGCACACATTACAAGTACATTCGCAGGTTTTGGGCGAGGTGCGAACAGTTACACGGCAATATATCCCCGCCTATGCCACCGACAATCCACACCTCTCACCGGATTATATTATTGAGTTGGAACAAAAGCCGCCGGCTCTTAAAAAGGCATTGCTTTTGGGAGACTGGAATGTTTTTGACGGGCAGGTGTTTACCGAGTTCGTAAATGATCCGGCGCACTATCGTGACAGGCAGTTTACACATGTTATCGAGCCTTTTGTTATTCCTGATGATTGGCAGCGGTATCGCAGCATGGACTGGGGCTACAGCCGCCCGTTTTCGGTGGGTTACTGGGCGCAGGACAAAGAGGGCAGGCTTTACCGATATGCGGAAATTTACGGAAGTCCCAAGGACATGGCAACAGGGCAAACCCTGCATCCGAACACAGGCATGCGGCTACCGCCGCATGAGGTGGCAACGCTTATTCGAAAATATGAGGACAGATACGAAAAGGGCAGGCGCATTATCGGAATTGCAGACCCCTCCATTTTTGATGAAAGCCGCGGCAGTGATGGCTGTATTGCAGCAATTTTGGAGCGGCAGGGCATCTATTTTGAGGGTGGGGATAACGAGCGGATTGCGGGGAAAATGCAGATACATCACCGACTTGCATTTGATGAGCGGGGAATTCCCATGATGTATATTTTTTCAAGCTGTCGTGATTTTATCAGAACGCTGCCCGCGCTGACCTATGATCTTACAGCAGTTGAGGACATAAACACACAGGGAGAGGATCATATTTATGATGAAACGCGGTATATGTGTATGTTTCGGCCCATAACGGTTATGAGAAAAAAACAAGGAATAACGCCACCGACGCTTGACCCGCTTGAGCTGTTTGAGCGGCCGACTGTGAAAAATCCCTATGCATTTTAAAAAGGAGAAAGATATGAATAAGACATTAAATCTTGCAGGATATGAAATATCGGTAAAACCGCAAAGTGAAGCTGCACTTAAAAAAGAGGAAACTGCGGCAATGCTGGAGGCTTTTCATGCTTATCGTGATGCCAAAGAAGCATTTGACCGAAGGGTAATTGAAAATGAAAATTGGTTTAAAGGGCAACACTGGAAGTATATCAGCGGCAGTGACAAAGAGGGGGCGGGGTTTCGCCCTGCCGGCTCTTATCTCTTAAACGGTGTTTGGCATCGGCATGCCGAGGCTATGGAAAATTACCCTAAGCCGATGCTTCTTGAACGGGAAAAGGGAGACCGTGAAATGGCGCAGGAGCTTTCCAAGGTTGTACCGCTGATTTTAGAAAAGAACGGATTTCGCAGTGTTTATTCAGACCTGTGGTGGTATAAGTTAAAACAGGGCAGTGGAGTTTACGGTATTTTCTGGGATAACACACTGGAAAACGGTCTGGGAGATATTTCGATAAAAAAGATAGATCTTTTACGTTTTTACTGTCAACCTTATATTAACGACATTCAGGATAGCCGCTACATATTTTTGCTTTCATTCTGTGATGCGGAAGCTGCAAAAAAAAGGTACCCCGCTGCTGATATTAAAAAAGGCGGACAGGGAATCAGCCTGAAGGGCTATTTCGGCACGGAGGATATGCGTGGCAAGGTCTTAATTATTGATTGCTATGAAAAATGTAAAAACTCATGCGGAAAGGATATAGTGCATCTAACCAAAATTATCGGTGATAAGGCAGTGTATTCTACCAAAACGGATATAAACCTTTGTGAGCGCGGTATTTATGACCACGGAAAATATCCGTTTGTTATTGATAAACTCATTCCTGTTGAGGGCTCACCTTTTGGGCTGGGCATGATAGATGTCGGCAAAAACGCACAGGCACAGATAGACAAGCTGGAATATCTGATTGAGCGAAATGCGCTCATATCATCTCGTCAGCGTTTTTTGGTCAAGCGAGACGGGGGTATTGACCCTCAAAAGCTCGCTGATTTATCTGTGGATTTTATTGAGTGTGACCGCACGGTAGATGACAGCTCGGTGCGCCCCTTACAGGCAAATCCACCTTCGCCCACGATTATTTCTTGCCGCGAAAATAAGATAGCCGAGCTAAAGGAAATTATCGGAAACCGAGATTTTTCGCAGGGTGACACCAACAAGGGGGTTACTGCATACGCAGCAATTTCTGCATTACAGCAGGCGGGCAGTAAGCTTTCGCGTGATGCTATTGAGGGGGCTTATCGTGCCTTTGCCGATGTTATTTACATGGTCATCGAGCTTGTTTCACAATTTTATACCGAGCAGAGGAGCTTTCGCATTACAGGAGATGACGGCAGTGTAAGCTATCTCTCGGTAGGCGGCAAAAAAAGCGGCGTGCTTTCGGCAGCGGTGTTTGATATTGAGGTGTCGGCACAGAAAAAGAACAGCTTTGACAGCGTTGCACATAACGAACTCATTTTGGAGTTATATCGATTGGGTGCATTTTCAAAGGAGCAGCGCGGCTGTGCGATAGCGGCGCTTAATGCCATGATACTGGATAACAAGCAGAGCATTATCCGCAGTATAGAACAGTTGTAAAAAGGAGACGGCTTATGGAAGAAAAAAATCTTATAGAAATAGATAGCTTGGCTCTCGGCACAGATGCCGATGCAAACTCCTTGGGGACGCCTGAGGAACAAGTGCAAACAGAGCAGGAGCATTACCGTGTTTTCAAAACGCAGGAGGAGTTTCAGCAGTGTTTGGACAGAGCGCTCGGCAAGCGGCTTTCCAAGGCGCGAGCACAGAGCGAGGAGCTTTCCCGACTGAAACCTATTGTACAAACGGCGTGTAAACGATTTCATGCCGACTCAATAGAAGAGCTTGAAGCACTCATGCAAAGCGGTGAAAACATGCAGGAGGCAGAAATTTCTGCCGAGAAAACAGGTGAGCTTTCACAAACGGAGGCGCAGCTTGCAGAGGCTCTTGAAAAAGAGCTTTTAAATCTTGCCGAAAATGACAGTTCATTTTACGGCATGCAAACGGCAGCACAGCTGCTGAATGACGAGCGTTTTTTAACACTCGTTAAAGACGGATTTTCAATAAAGGAAGCCTATGACGCGCTGAATTTCTCAGCTCTTTTAGAGCAAGAAAAGCAAAAGATACGCGGCGAGGTTGTCCGTGAGATCCGCCTTCGCGCTCTGCGCCCCGAGGAAAATGCCCTATCCGGATACGGCAGTTTTTCGGCGGCGTTAGACCCAAGAAACCTAAGCGACGAACAACGCGCACAAATCAGAGAGAGGGTGCGGCGCGGCGAGCGTGTCACCTTCTAAAGAAAAAGGAGAAAAATAAATGGCAGAACTTAACACCAACATCACTTCCCAAAGCGGAGAAAATCAGGAAATCAGCAGTGTAGAGATGAAAACCTATTATGATACCGAGCTTATCCGAAATGCAGAGCCGCTTTTGGTACACGACCGTTTCGGTCAAAAGCGCTCTATCCCCAAAAACGGCGGAAAAACGATTGAATTCCGCAGATTAAATCCCTTTCCCAAGGCTACTACTGCGCTCACCGAGGGGGTTACACCCGATGGTAAAAAGCTGGATTGGTCTAAACTTTCAGCAACCGTTAATCAATATGGCGACTATGTTACTGTTTCGGATATGCTGGATCTTACTGCTGTTGACAACAACATTCTGGAAGCCACCGTTATTTTAGGCGATCAGGCGGGCAGAACTCTCGACACCGTTACAAGAGAGGTTATCAACGCAGGCACCAATGTTCAGTATGCAGCAGGTGAGGTAAATGCTCGCCATGAGCTGACAGATAAGCACATCATGACAGTTGCAGCTGTTAAAAAGGCTGTCAACACCTTAAAGAAAGGGCTTGCCAAGAAAATTAACGGCGACTATGTTGCCATTATCCACTCCAATGTTGCTTATGACCTGATGAATGACAGCGAGTGGCAAAGCGTTAAGGATTACAATCCTAAGGATTGGTATGAGGGCGAGATTGGCAGAATTTTCGGTTGTCGATTTATCGAGACGACCGAGGCAAAGGTCTTTAAAGGGGAGGACCTATCCGAAAATTCGAGAAATCTTACTGTGAAAACTGCTCTTTCAGCAGCAGGCAAGACGGTTGTCGTTAACGAAAGTCTTTCCCAAGCGGATGCACAGGCACTTGTCGGAAGAAAAATTATTATCGGAGGCAACCGCTTTACCATTACCGCTGCGGATGCTGCCGGCAGTATTACTGTTGACAGCAACATTGCAGCAGCAGATGCTACTGTCGGTGCAGTGATTTATCCCGGTGAAGGCGGAAGTCAAGGCATTGATGTTTATTCCACACTGTTTCTCGGCGCAGATGCTTACGGTATCACCGAGGTTGAGGGCGGCGGTCTTAAGACCATCATCAAGCAGCTTGGCTCGGCGGGCTCGGGTGATCCGCTCGACCAGCGTGCTACCGTTGGTTGGAAAGCGGTTAAAACTGCTGCTATTCTCTCGCAGCCTTTTATGGTTCGTGTAGAGACTGCCAGCACACTTATGGACTGATTTTAATTTTGGGTGCGGGTTTTTCCCGCACCCTTACAAAAACGGAGGAAATAACATGGCAACTAACAAAACGGTAAAACAGCAGCAGGACAAAGTCAGCCTCAAGCTGTTTTTTGACGGACATAAATATGTTGATGATGTAACGGTTATCGTCAACGGAAAAAATTATATTATACAGCGCGGAGTTGAGGTTATGGTTCCGCTTTGCGTAAAGTTTGCGCTTGAGGATGCAGCGCGGCAGGAACAGGAGGCGCAGAAGTATATTGACTCTGTGCACAATGGGTAATGAAAGGAGCATGAGCTTATGACAACGCCTAAGCAGGTGATTGACAGACTTCGCGAGGATTATGGTTGTGCTCTTCGGGAGGAGCGTATCATCGAAATGATAAATGCTCTGGAAGCGCGGCTTGCTACGGATGTGATTCGTAAAAAGGCAGTGTGCAAAAAGTGGCTCAATAAGGGAGAGCATAT
>JAZQMT010000102.1:0-26485 GCA_045543635.1 Oscillospiraceae bacterium
TGTATATTCCCGAACCGCAAAATGACTTTATTTTCGCCATTGTTTGCGAAGAGCTCGGCTTTGTCGGTGCAGCGATTATTCTTATTCTGTTTGCACTTCTTGTCTGGCGCGGCTTTGTTATTGCATCAAAGGCAAAGGATAAATTCGGAACCATGCTGGTTATCGGTATTGTGGCTCAGGTAGGGCTGCAGACTATTCTTAATGTTGCAGTTGTAACAAAATCCGTTCCCAACACGGGAATTCCCCTCCCATTCTTTAGCTACGGCGGTTCGGCATTGCTTATCCTACTGGCCGAAATGGGTGTTGTTTTAAATGTTTCGAGACATTCTAATATGGAAAAAACCTAAAAACAAATTTTACCCTAAAAGGAGAGGGCAAAGACATGAGAGTTCTTTTTGCGGCAGGCGGCACGGGCGGACATATTAACCCCGCACTTGCCATTGCCGGCAGTATAAAAGCCCGCCACCCCGATACAGAGATCCTCTTTGCAGGAACACCGTGGGGCATGGAGGCAAAATTTGTTCCCGATGCAGGCTATGCTTTTGCACCTATTAAGGTGCGTGGAATAGAACGCGGCTTTTCCTTTCGAGCGATTAAAAGCAATTTTAAAACCCTGCGCTATCTTATGACTGCAAATACCAGAGCAAAAAAAATCATTCGTGATTTTTCTCCCGACATCGTTATCGGAACGGGCGGATATGTAAGCGGACCGGTTGTGCGCGCAGCCGCCAAAATGGGAATAAAAACCCTTATTCATGAACAAAATGCTTATCCCGGTGTTACAACAAAGCTGCTTTCCCGCCATGTCGATGTAATTTTAGTTGCCTTTAAAGAGGCAATGGACAGAATACAGACAAAAGCAAAGATGCTGGAGGTAGGTAACCCTGTACGACAGGAATTTTTGTTTGCCGATAAAAAGAAAAGCCGTGAAAAACTGGGGCTTGATCCCAAAAAAATCGTTATTCTTTCTTGCGGCGGCAGCCTTGGGGCTAAGGCGATAAACCTTGCCATGATGGATGTTTTAAAAGCACATTATAAAAACGGAAATATTCAGCATGTCCATGCAACAGGGCATTTCGGCAGCCTTTGGATGCCGAAAGAGCTTCGCGAGAGCGGAATAGATATTGACCATGACCCCGATATTCGGGTTATGGAATATATCAAGGATATGCCGGAATATCTCGCTGCATGTGACCTAATCATCACTCGATCAGGAGCAATAACCTTAAGCGAAATTCAGGCACAGGGCAAGGCTGCTATCCTTATTCCTTCCCCCAATGTAACGGAAAATCACCAGTTTCATAATGCTATGGTGTTGGCAAATGCCGATGCAGGCGTTGTAATAGAAGAAAAAGAGCTCAGCGGTGTAAAACTTTGTAAAACCATTGATAAGCTGGTAGGGGACCCCGAAAAGCTAAAAGTCATGGGCAAAAATGCCGCTGCGATTGCTAAAACCGATGCAAACAATCTCATTTACGATGAGGTTATGCGTCTTTACCGTTCATAAAACTGCTTTTTTCACAAAACCGCCCGAAATGGCATAATATGAGGTATAAAAAAACTCATATTTGCATAAAAGGGAGTGGGTTTATGAAATTTTGTGTGAACGGAGGCAAAAGGCTTTGCGGTTCTCTGCGGGTGCAGGGCGCAAAAAACAGTATTCTTCCGATTCTCTCGGCATGCGTTTTGTGCCGTGGGGAAGTCGTGTTACATAATTGTCCCGATCTTTCGGATGTTGCCTCAGCTATAAAAATTTTGGAGCATCTCGGCATTTCTGTATTCAGAAGCGGAAACGATATTCGTATTTTGTGTAATGATATAACAAGCTGTGAGGTTCCTGAAAAACTAATGCGCGAAATGCGCTCATCGGTTGTGTTTTTGGGTGCGATATTGGCTCGTGCGGGCTGTGCCTGTGTTTCTATGCCGGGTGGGTGTGAACTGGGTCCGAGGCCTATTGACATTCATATTGCTGCTTTAAAAAAACTCGGTGCTGAGATTGAAGATGACCATGGGGTGCTTCGATGCTGTGTAAAAGAAAGACTTGTCGGCACACATATTGCTCTGTGGTTTCCCAGCGTGGGTGCTACCGAAAATACTATTTTAGCATCCGTTCTGGCAAGGGGTACGACCGTTATAACAAATGCTGCAAGAGAGCCTGAAATTGTTGACCTTGCGCGTTTCCTAAATGCCTGCGGTGCGCGAGTGCGCGGGGCAGGCAGCAGCACCGTTGTGATTGAAGGTGTAGACAGACTTTGCGGCTGTGAGTATTCCATTATGCCCGACCGCATTGTAGCAGTAACTTTTTTAACTGCCGCTGCTGTAACAGGCGGAGATATTCTGCTTGTGGGTGCTGAAAAAGGGGATATAACCTCTGTGCTTTCTTTGTTTGAGCAGGCAGGTTGTGAACTGCAAACCCAGCACGACACCATTCGGCTGAGATCTCCTGCCCGTCCGGGCGCAATGCACATTATCAAAACAATGCCATACCCCGGTTTTCCGACAGATGCACAAGCTCCCATCATGGCCCTTGCTGCTGTTGCTAACGGAACCACCATGTTTGTTGAAACCATATTTGAAAACCGGTATCGACATGTCGGTGAGCTCATGAGGATGGGTGCAGATATTAAAACCGAGGGAAAGGTCGCTGTTGTAAACGGTGTTGAGCGGTTGCACAGTGCCGCTGTTACTTGTACCGACCTTCGGGGCGGAGCGGCACTGCTTTTAGCGGCACTTTCGGCAGAAGGCGAGAGTGTCTTGTCCGATATTGAGCATATTGACAGAGGGTATCAGCATGTTGAGCATGACTTAGCAAGCCTTGGCGCAGAAATTACACGAAAAGAATAAAAAGATAGGAAAGAAAAAAGATGAGCAGAAACAGGTTTGAGAAAAATAAATCTGACATCAGAAAAATAGATAACGGCGGTGCCGTGCGCAAACGCTCAAAAAAGCACCGCCGTTCCTCAATTGGCAGAATGGCACTTGTTATGACGGTTCTGGCAGTTGCCGCTGTCGGCACCGTGCTCAGCCTGACTGTTTTCTTTAAAATCAAATCAATTGATGTTTACGGTGAAACCAGATATTCTTCGAAAGAGATCATCTCGGTCGGAAATATTGCTTTGGAGAGCAATCTAATCCGTCTTGATTCAGGCATGGTTTCACAGCGCATTGAACGAGAACTTCCCTATATTGAAAAGGCGGAAGTAAAAAAACGCTTGCCGACAACGGTAGAGCTTAATGTAACCCCCGCAAAGGCGGCAGGTTACATTAAAATCGAGAGTGGATACAGTATTATCAGTACAAATGGTAAAGTTTTGGAAAAAACCACCGAGCTTCCCTCTAAAATGGCTCAAATAAGCGGTATTGATGTGGCGGATGTGGATGTTGCAGGGCGTGTTTCGGATGAGCAGGGAGCGCTTAAAAGCATCAGCATCATTTATGAAACACTTGGAAAAGGAATGTCCGCAAATATCACAGCGCTGCATGTTGGTGATCGCATTAATCTTTCGTTTGTGTATCGTGACCGAGTAACGGTGCGGCTGGGCAGTGAGAGCGACCTTGCGGAAAAGCTGAAATTCGTTGTGAAAATTTTAGCCGACCCCGAAAAAATAGATGAGGATGATGTCGGAGTTGTTTATGCAAGCAATGCCAAGCGCATAAGCTTTTTGCGTGAGGGCAGCTATAAAGAAATGCAAAAGGAGCTTGAAAAGGAAAAAGAGGAGCAGCAAAATATAAGCAGCTCCCTTTCACCGCAGCCTGAGCAAGGTGAAAATACGCAAAACACTGCCTCGGATAACCCTTCCTCTGTTTTAGGGACAAGCTCGGAAAATTAAATTTGAAAAAAATGCAGTTACATAAAAAAAGATATTGAAAAGCAAAAGATAATCTGTTATTATATAATATATATAAGTATTCGCGTCGATTCTAAAATATCCCAATTTGGAGGAGGGGCCGTTATGGACCTTATATTAGATAACGAGTTTGAGAAAAAAGCCAGAATTCTTGTCGCCGGAGTGGGCGGAGGCGGCGGTAACGCTGTCAACAGAATGATCGAATCGGGCATGAGCAGCGTGGAGTTCCTCATGATCAATACCGATCAGCAAGCTCTTTTCAGAGCATCCGATAATATTGCTACTAAAATTTCCATCGGGGACAAGCTTACCCATGGCCGCGGTGCCGGCGGAGTTCCCGAAAAGGGTCAGCGCGCAGCAGAGGAAAGCCGCGATGAGATTGCAGCTGCTATCGAAGGTGCCCAGATGCTGTTTATTACCGCCGGTATGGGCGGTGGAACAGGAACAGGCGCCGCCCCCGTTGTTGCGTCTATTGCAAAAGAAATGGGAATTCTTACGATTGGTGTTGTTACCAAACCTTTTGATTTTGAGGGTAAGGTTCGCCATGATCAGGCAGAACTCGGTATTACTGCACTTCGTGAGCAGGTCGATTCTTTGCTTGTAATTCCTAATGAGAGATTAAAGCTGGTTGCTGAAACGGATATTACATTCCTTAATGCATTCGTTCTTGCTGATGATGTTCTTCGTCAGGCTGTTCGCAGCATTTCGGATCTTATTAATGTTCCCGGTGTCATTAACCTTGACTTTGCGGATGTTGTCAGCATCATGAAGGGTGCCGGCACTTCTCACATGGGAATTGGCAGTGCCTGCGGCGAAAACAAAGCGGAAGACGCTGCAAATGCAGCCGTTTCCAGCCCGCTGCTTGAAACCTCTATCAATGGTGCAAAGGGCGTTATCTTAAATCTTACCGCGTCTTCAGACATTTCGCTTGCTGATGTTGATGTTGCTTCCAGCATTATCCGCAAGGCAGCACATCCCGAAGCAAACATTATATTTGGCTTTGCTTATGATGACGAGATGAATGATGAAATGCGCATTACCGTTATTGCTACCGATTTCGAGGAGAGCAATTCCTCCTCGGGCTTTTCAAATCCGTTTGATAAAATCGGAACCGGCGGCGGAGCAGCGGATATTGATTTTGATGATATTGACCAATTTTTCAAGAACTAAACCAGAGGGGAATTTAAATGTCAGGACATTCCAAGTGGAACAACATTAAACGCAAAAAAGAAAAGACCGATGCTCAAAAAGCAAAGGTGTTCACCAAAATAGGCAGAGAGATTGCTGTCGCCGTTAAAGAAGGCGGTGCCGACCCTAATTCTAACAGTAAACTTCGCGATTTAATCGCTAAAGCAAAGGCTAATAACGTGCCGAATGATAATATTGATAGAATTATTAAGAAAGCCGGAAGTACCGATGGTAAAGATTATGAGACCATTGTTTATGAAGGGTACGGGCCAAACGGAATTGCAGTAATCGTTGAATGTCTTTCGGATAACAGAAACAGAACAGCTGCTGATATGCGGCATTACTTTGATAAGTTTGGCGGAAATATGGGCCAGTCAGGCTGTGTTTCCTATCTCTTCTCTGAGTCGGGAATTATTCTTCTTGAGAATAATGGGCTTGACGAAGATGCAGTTATGGAGGACTGTGTAGAAGCAGGTGCAGGAGATTTCGAATTTCAGGATGAGGTTATTGAGATTGTAACCGATCCTTCTGAGCTCCCTGCAGTGCGTGATGTACTAGCGAAAAAGTATAATATCCTTTCGGCTGAAGTTGAAAAGGTGCCATCCACTTATGTAAGGCTTGATGATGCCGAAACTGCAAAGAAAATGCAGCTTATGCTTGAACATATGGAAGATAATGATGATGTCCAGCAGGTTTGGCATAACTGGGAAAATCAGGATGAATTTGACGATTAGTTTTACACAAAAAAAGAAACACCCGAGGGAGACACTTCGTAAAGAAGTTGTCTCCCTCGTCTTATATCTGTACAAAACAAATGACACTTTGCACAGAAATTGTGAAAGTGTCATAGTGGGTTACATACTTTGAGAAAGGTAAATACTTTCCGAAAATAAAGAATATCTTTCTCGGTGTGTGAAGTGATATTGCAAATTAAAATTTGCAGTGATATTTTTGCCAAAAGGCAAAAGTGATATGAAAACCTATCGGTTTTCGTGATATTATATTCGGCCTAAAACTGTCCGTAGGACAATATCACTATGCGTAGCATAATATCACTGCAAAGCAATATCACTCGCCGTAAGGCGAATATAACTGAGGCGCACTTCCTTAAGGAGTGCGCCTCGAGGGTGTTTCTTTTTTTGTGTTCTTATCTTCCGAATAGTTCGGGAACGGGGGAGGGGTTTTCCGCTTCGGACATAGAGGAGGTGCTTTGCGAGGATGTTTCCGAAACAGAGGGAGAAGAGCTTAAATCAGAGCCGGTATTTCCTTGTTCAAAGGTTTCTATAAGCTCTGAAAGCTGAAATCGGTAAATATCATTCTGAATAATAAACTTTTCGTCAAGTGCCGGATAATCGGCTGGCTTAGCGGGAGATAAATAGAGATAGTCACCAATGCAAATGATTTCAGAGGCTGTGTAGTCGGAAACCCGTATCAGCTGTTCTGTTATAAACGAAAAGGCATATATTCCGCCCTCAGCGCCACAGAAAAAAGCGTAGTCATTATTAGAGGTGCAGGTGTAAACATTTAAACGCTCCGAATATTTGCGGTATCCCGAAGAAAACATTTGTACACGAAATGTGTTCTCATGGCTCATGTAAAAGAGCAGATTATTGGCAATAGTAAAGCCTAAAAGGTCGTGGGTTACAGCTTCGCTGAGCATCTGTATATCGCTTCCGTCAGGGTTTATAGAAAAAATGTAATGTCCGACATTGTAGAAAAGGCGGCTGCGCAAAATGAAAAATTCGTTGACACCTTTTGCCAGCTCTGTTGTTTTATCCTTGGTTTGTCTGTACAAGGTGTATTTACCGTATCTGTCGGGATTTGCAAGGAAGTATGCCGAGTCACGAAAGTGGATAAGGGAGTAAATGTTCTTTTCCTTAAATTCTTCTCCCCAAACTGCGTTATTGACAGTCTTTTCTTTCAAATCAAAAATAATGTATCCAGATTGCTGACGGCTGTTTTTGTATCCTGCACAGATCAGCGACTCACTTAGATATTCAACCGAAACAAAATCATACCCACTGCTGGCATAAACCTTGGAAATTCCGTTACTTTCGGAAAGCTTCCTATAAATGCTTCCCTCATTGTCGCAATAAAAAATATCTCCGTTTTCACCAACAGATAGAAAGGAAGGGCGTGTCATTCCAACAGGGTCATCAGGCTCACCCCAGCCGGATTGCTCATCGGGACCAAGCTCTTTTTCAGATGAGGTCAGCGCAGAAGTAAATTCGGAAGAAACGCCGGGATGCTTTGTTCCGCTGCAGGAAACGGTAAAAGGAATAAGCAAAGCCAAGATCATCGTTAAAACAATGGCTTTTGTTTTCATAAAATTATCTCCTTAATACGCAGATCGTGCTTACACAGTCTGCGGTTTTGGAAAGGATTTACCGAATGTATCAACAGTAACGCTTTCCATTACCTGGTCCTCATAAGGCTTGTCTCTGAAATCGCGGGCGGCCCTGGCAATAGCATCCACCGTTTCAATTCCTGAAATAACCTTCCCAAATGCGGCATACTGCCCATCTAGGTGAGGGGCATCCTCATGCATCAGGAAAAACTGTGAGCCGGCACTGTCGGGATCCATTGCACGCGCCATGGAAATAACGCCCTTTGTGTGGCGCAAGTCATTTTGAAAGCCGTTAGCAGCAAATTCTCCCTTGATAGAATATGCGGGCCCACCGATGCCAATGCCCTGCGGATCACCGCCCTGAATCATAAATCCGGGAATAACTCTATGGAAAATAATACCGTCATAAAATCCGTCTTGAACCAAAGAGATAAAGTTATTTACCGTATTGGGAGCAATATCAGGATAAAGCTCGATCTCAATGGGGGCAAGCTCAGTGTTTTGCATTTTTATGGTAACAATAGGGTTTTTCATAATATAGTAACCTTGCTTTCTTTTATTTGATAGAAATAGTTTAGCATAATTCTTTTCATTTTGCAAGTTCTCCCCGGTTTTTACATAAATATGAAATACAGGGAGGGGAAAGTCGTGAATGTTATGCTTGCTTTTATCGCATTTACATCTTTTGTATTTGCGATTTTTCTCGGTAGGGTGGATGCTCTTTCGGAGGCCGCAGTTTCGGGTGCGGGCGATGCGGTACAGCTGGTTTTGCGCCTTGCGGGGGGACTATGCTTTTGGAGCGGTATGATGCGCCTTGCCGATAAGACAGGAATCTGTGATTTAATTAGGAAAATGCTTACACCCCTTTTGCGCCTTGTTTTCCCAAAGCTTGATGTTAAGGGGAAAGCTGCACAGCTTATCAGTATGAATATCTCAGCAAATTTGTTGGGACTCGGAAATGCAGCAACACCGTTTGGAATAGAAGCAATGCGAGAGCTTAATAAGCAAAATCCAAAGTGTGAGTATCCAAGTGACTATATGGTTTCATTTGCGGTTATAAACAGCGCAAGTATTCAGCTTTTGCCAACGACTCTGGCGGTGCTGCGCTCCTCTTACGGCTGCAGCGATCCTATGAATATTCTTCCCGCTACTCTTTGCTGTTCCATCGCCTCACTTGCGGTAGGGCTTGCCCTTTCAAGGATTATTCCCATTTTTAAAAGAAAGGCAAAAAAATGAATATTACCGTTTTTATTATTCCTGCAGTTGTGTGTGCAATTTTAATCACCGCTTTTGTTAGAAAGGTGGATGTTTTAAAGGAATTTACCGCCGGAGCGGCAGAGGGGCTTAACACCGCCAAAAATCTCCTTCCGACGCTTGTCCTTTTTCTAACAGCAATCGGAATGTTTCGCGCCTCAGGTGCGCTCGATGTGCTTACCTCGGCTTTGTCAAGGCCCGCCGCGGCGCTCGGTATTCCGAAGGAAGTCTTGCCGCTCATGCTATTAAAGCCCTTTTCGGGCAGCGGCTCTTTTGCCGTTATTGAGGATATATTTGCAAATTACGGCGCGGATAGTTTTATCGGCAGAGTAGCAAGCGTTATTGCGGGCTCAACCGAGACTACCTTCTATACCATCGCTGTATATTACGGTGCAGTGCATATTTCTAAAACCCGCCACACCGTCCCTTCCGCTCTCGCTGCCGATCTTACCGGATTTCTTTTCAGTGCTTTTTTTGTCCGTTTGTTTATGTTATCAGCCTAATTTGGGCATTATGTCCAATATGTACAAAATAACAATTTTATATTGGGCTATTTTGCCTATTTACTTTACTAAGATAAAGTGATAAACTAATATCACACCAAAACAAATGGAGGACACAAAAATGAAAAAGATTATCGCACTTTTAATGGCAACCATGATGATGGCAGTCTGCTTTGCCGGTTGCGGACCAAAAGAAACCAAAACAATAACCGTCGGCTATACCCTTTATGAGCCCATGAACTATAAGGATGACAGCGGCGAGCTTGTCGGCTTTGACACCGAGCTTGCTGAAAAAGTGTTCGGAAACCTTGGATATAAGGTTGTATTTAAACTTATTGACTGGAACAATAAGTATGTTGACTTAAATTCCAATACCATTGATTGCATCTGGAATGGATTTACTGCAAATACCAGCGATGATGACGGTGTAGCAAGAGCAGATAAGGTTGATTTCTCCTACAACTACATGAAAAATAAGCAGGTAGTTGTTATCAAAGAAGGCACTAAAGTTGAAAAAGCCGCTGACCTTGCGGGCAAAAAAGGTGCTGCAGAGAAAGGTTCTGCCGGCGAAACTTATGCAAAAACCTTTGAGGGTGCAACCGTTAAGGGTGTTACCGCTCAGACCGATGCTCTTATGGAAGTAAACTCTGCAACCTCTGATTTTGCAGTTTTGGATGAACAGCTTGCAAAGAGCATGTGCGGAAAAGGCAACTACAGTGCACTTAAGATTGTTGAAGATCTTTCCAGTGATGTTGAATATTATGCTATCGGATTTAAAAAGGGAAGTGAGCTTACCGCTCTTGTAAATGCTGAGCTTGAAAAGCTCGGTAAGGACGGAACGATTACTGAGCTTGCAAAGAAATATGGGGTTGAGAATACTGCTGTTGTTGATTATTCCGACCAGAAATAATTAAAATAAAAAAGCATTATAAACGAACGGAGATACACTATGTCATTTTGGGAAGTTGTTCTTTTCCTACTTGACGGCTTTAAAATATCTTTACTGATCTTTGCGGTGACGCTGCTTTGCGGCGCACCGCTTGGTCTGCCTATAGCCTTTTGTTCTATGAGCCGTTTTTGGCCGCTTAAAGCTGTTTCAAAGGTAATAGTTTGGGTGGTTCGAGGCATCCCCCTGATGCTTCAGATTTTTATTATCTATTACATTCCGGGGCTTCTTTTTAATTATCCGCTTTTCGGAAATATAGATACATATTTGTTCGTGAATTACGGCATTGAGGATTCGGGTAGAATCGTTGCCGTTTTAATTGCATTTACTATTAACTATGCGTGTTATTTTTCGGAAATTTACCGAGGGGGAATTGAGGGAATTGCGCGCGGGCAGCACGAGGCGGGTCAGGTTCTCGGAATGAGCAAAAAGCAGATATTTTCCCGTATCGTTCTTCCGCAGGTGGTTAAAAGGATCGTTCCTCCTATGTCCAATGAGATAATAACGCTTATTAAGGACACTGCACTTGCAAGATGTATTATGGTTGCCGAAATTGTTCAGCAAGCTTATGAGCTTGCTTCTACAAAGGCAATCATTTGGCCTCTTTTCTTTACAGGTGTATTCTATCTTTTGTTTAACGGTTTGCTTACTCTTTTGTTTGGACACATAGAGAAAAAGCTTAGCTATTATCACGACTAAAGGAGGGAGCGGTTTGGCAGTTTTAGAAATTCGCGACCTTAAAAAGCGGTTTGGCAATAATGAGGTCTTAAAAGGAATCTCTCTTTCGGTCGAAAAGGGACAAACGGTTGCCGTGATAGGCTCTTCGGGCAGCGGAAAATCAACTCTTTTGCGTTGCTCCACAAATCTAGAAAAGGCAGATAGCGGAAGTATTTGTTATAACGGTGAATACTTGGTTAAAGACACCCCTATCGGGCAGAGCTATGCAGAGAAGGATGAACTTCGAAAAATATGTGCGCATTTTGGGCTTGTATTTCAGAATTTTAATCTTTTTCCGCATTTTTCGGTTATGCAAAATATAATAGAAGCCCCGGTGCTTGTACAAAACAAAAGCAAGGAGGAGGCGCAGGCAAGGGCTAGAGAGCTTCTTGCGCAGATGGGGCTTTCCGAAAAGGAAAATGCATATCCCTGCGAACTTTCGGGCGGTCAGCAGCAGCGTGTTGCAATAGCGCGAGCACTCGCGCTTGACCCTGAGGTGCTGTTTTTTGATGAACCCACCAGTGCGCTTGACCCTGAGCTTACAGGCGAGGTTCTTGCTGTTATTAAAAAGCTTGCCGAAGCTGATATGACCATGGTTATTGTAACGCATGAAATGGCATTTGCCCGCGATGTAGCAGATAAGGTTATCTTTATGCATGAGGGCGTCATCGCTGAAGAGGGACAGGCGCATGAGCTTTTCTATAACCCCAAAAGCGATCGTCTTAAAGCGTTTTTGCAAAGTGCAAACCTCTAAATCTAAAAGTGGCTTTCCAAGAGAAAGCCGCTTTTTTTGTATCTTCCTTTTAAAATCTGTCAAAACTAAAAAAGTGCTCCTGATTGTTTCATAGGGCGAGAATTGACAAATTATCATAGAAGTGGTAAAATAAATTGATTATATTTATAAGGCGGGAGAGAGTATGGCAGATAAGCGCAGCATCTTTGATAAAAAAGCAAAAACCTATGCTGTTCGGTTAAATAGCAGTCTGGCAGGGCTTTCACTTTTGGCGCTTGCGCTGGTCGTTGCTCTCGTTTTTTCCATCGTCTGGCTTTTTTCGGGTAATGATATAAATAAAAATGTCATTGCTAAGCGCCCGCAAGCGACTTCCTCACAGGGCGCAGTTTCTGAAACCTCGTCGCAGCAGCTGTCTTCCTCGCCTCCTTTGCCGGCAGGGGATGAGCGTTTTTCAAAGCCGCTTCCCGAATCTGCTATGCGTGAAACAGCTTATTTTTCTGACGCGGTTTTTGTGGGTGACTCTATCACCACGGGGATTGACCTCTATGCTTCTCTAACCAACGCCGGTGTTGTTGCTTCAACGGGTATTAACCTCGAAACGGTGCTCACGGCAAAGTCTGTGCGTAACAAAGCGGGCGATAAGGTTACCATTCCACAAGCGGTTAGGGAACAAAAACCCGCTAAAATTTATCTTATGTTGGGAACAAACGGCATTGACTGGATGTCTGTGGATCAAATGATTGAGCAGTACCAAAAGGTGTTTGATCAGCTTAAAAAGGATAATCCTGATGCCGTGTTCTATATACAGTCTATTCCGCCCATCACAAAGGAAAAAGAGAAATCGGCGGACCAGATGAGTATTGCAAAAATCCAAGAATTCAATGGCAGGCTCTTAAAGCTTGCCGAGAGTAAAAAAGCATATTTTGTTGATGTGTTCAGTGCGCTTGCCCAAGAGGATGGTTATCTTTCGAGCGAAATCAGTACCGACGGGGTGCATTTCGATTCCTCGGTGTACACTACATGGATCGAATATGTCCGCCGCCACACATCAAGATATGAGTAAAAGGAGAATTGCTATGAAAAAAAGAGTATTTGCTATTATGTTAGTCGTGCTGTCCGTTGCCCTCTGTTTTTGCAGCTGCAGTCAAAATGAAAGCAAAAACCCTGCGACCGGCGATGTTGCAGCTGCCATTCACAACAGCGGAGAATTTGCAGAACTTATTGCCCTTACCGATGATAATATCGTCCGCAGATATTATGGTATTGACCTGGAAGCTATCGAAGAATATGAAGCGCTTGTTTGCAGTAGCGGTGCTATGGCAGATGAGATCGCTGTTTTCAAAATGAAGGAAAAGGATGATGTCGAGGATATGCTTGAGGTCGTCCGCGAGCGTAAGCAGGAGCTTTATGATAACTTTGTGGATTATCGTGCCGACCAGATTGACAAAGTTGAAAACGCCGTTATTGCTTCTAACGGAAATTATGTTTATTTTATTGTTTGTGAAGATCGTGCAGCTGCAAAAGCCGCCGCTGAGAGCTGTTTTTAAAGCTACCAAAAAAACGGAGCGAGAAAAATGAAAAAGATAATGCGGAATTTCGGCAAATCATTGTATTATTTCAATGCACTTGTCGAAATAACCCTGATTTCGGTTGTGTTTGTTTCTGTGCTGAAAGGTCTTTTCGGTTCGGGCAGCCTGCCGATTGATGACCATGCAACTATTGTGCCGATTATTATTTTTGCAGCATTGTTTCTTTATCTTACAGGTTCCTATTCAGTAACAAGTAAACGCTCGATAGAGCTTATATTGACCGGTGCGTTCGCCGTGCTTCTTAGCGACCTTTCGGCGCTTCTTATTATCCGTGTTTACTCTTTTATCTGGTTTACTACTTGGGAATTTGTGCTCACCATGCTTATGCAGATAGCAGCGCTCGGCATTTGGATCGTTATTTCCAGAGCGATTTTTAAAGCGTTTAAGAAACCGCAGAAGGCGGTAGTTGTTTGTTATGATATTGAAAATATTGATAGCTATATCAAAAAAATACAGGGCTATCCCGAAAAATATGAGATAACAAATATAGTAAGCTACGATGATGCCAACCTGTATTACTCTATCTGTCAGAGTGAGGCTGTTTTTATGCTTGACCTGTCCAGTAAAAAAAGGGAAAAGGTTGCACAGTACTGTTTGGCGCTCAATAAGAATATTTATATATTGCCGGGACTTTATGAAATATCGGTGCAGAAATGCGGTCTTGAACAGATCGATGATATTCCTTTCTTTTTTTGCAAACCCATGACGCTGACACTGGAAGAAAAGATGATCAAACGCCTGTTTGATATTCTTGCTTCGGCAGTTGCTATCGTTTTATCTGCGCCGATCATGCTTGTTATTGCTATTCTTATAAAGAGGGATGACGGTGGTCCGATTTTCTATAAGCAGCAACGTATTACTGAAAATTACCGTCCTTTTAATGTTATTAAGTTTCGCACCATGGTGCCCAATGCCGAGGAGATAAGCGGCGCTACCCTTTCAACAAAAGAGGATCCTCGGATTACCAAAATCGGAAAAAAACTGCGTGCTATGCGTTTTGATGAGCTGCCGCAGCTTTTCAATATCTTTATCGGTGATATGAGTTTTGTCGGCCCCCGCCCCGAGCGAGATATATTTATTCAGGAATATGTAAAAGAGGTTCCCGAGTTTGTTTATCGATTAAATGTTAAAGCGGGGCTTACCGGTCTTGCGCAGGTTCGTGGTAAATACAACACCACGCCGCAGGATAAGCTGAAAATGGACCTCTTGTACATAAATGATTTTTCTTTCATAAATGATATTAAAATTTGTCTTCTCACCATAAAAGTGCTGTTCTCTAAGGAGAGCACCGAGGGAATTGAAGGCGAGGTCCAAAATAAAGAAGTATTTGAAAAAGCACAGCAAAACAAAGACCAAGAACAGGCGTAGGTGGTTGCTTTTGAATAAGCTGCGTTATCTTATCCGCAGAATAAAATCAATGGATTTCAAAAATATGGTGGCACAAGCAAAGGTCGTCCGGCAAAGAACCGGACGCCCTGTTCTGTTTACCCTTGTTGATATGATATGGTGTGGCTTTCGTTATCTTGCGGGATATATGGATTATGTGGTTTTTGAGTTTTACAAATTAAAGGCTTTTCAGCGAAGAACACAGGTTACCCGCGGTATTAATAATGAGCTTGTTAAAACGCTCAATGATAAAAACAGTTGGTATAAATTTGACCGTAAGGATGAGTTCAACCGCATTTTTGCCGATTGTTTAGGCAGAGATTGGCTTGATCTGCAAACTGCGAGCCAAGAGGAACTTTCCGCTTTTTTAAAGGCTCACCCTCAAATGATTGTCAAGCCGCGCGATGGTGCCTGCGGAAAAGGAGTTGAAAAGCTTAATATTTCGGATTTTGAATCCTACACAGCTTTCCGTGAACACTGCCTTAAAAATGAACAGACCGTTGCAGAGGAGATAATCGTTCAGCATGAAAAATTAAATGAGATGTTTGACCGCTGTGTCAATACCGTTCGAATGGTTACCATTACTCGGAACGGAAGGGTGAATGTGGTGTTTTGCTCTATTCGCATCGGCGCAGGGGACACCATTGTAGATAACTTAAACAGCGGCGGAATGGCGGCCCTTGTCGATGATAAGACAGGAGCTATTACAACAGATGCCGCCGATAAAAACGGCGTTGTCTATAAAGATCATCCCGATACCCAAACGGGTATTTGTGGTTTTGAAATTCCCTACTTTAAAGAGGGAAGAGAGCTTGTGGAGAGAGCGGCGCTGCGTGTGCCTGAAATCGGCTATGTCGGATGGGACATTGCGTTTACTCCAAAGGGACCTCTGCTTATTGAAGGGAATCACTTTCCCGGTCATGATATTTACCAAATGCCTGCTTTGACACAAGATGGTATTGGTGTGCTTCCCCGATTTGAAAAAGCAATGAAGAGTTGACGGCTTGAAATTTGTCGAACGGTATGATATAATAAAATGAAACAAATTATTTTAGCAGTAAAATCCCCGATCCTCGCAGATGCGCGTAAGTAAAATTTGTTTTTTGCGAATTGGGCTGATTATATCATAGTATTCCGGACAGGAGTGTGTTTAAAGTATGAATACCGATAATCTTTGTATGGGATGTATGAGAGAAAAAAATGAGGGCGTTAACAAATGCCTGAAATGCGGATATGTAGATGGTTCGCCTTATCTCCCTTCTTATCTTGCGCCGAGAACAGTGCTCGCAGAGCGTTATCTCATCGGAAAGGTCATCAGTTATAATGGTTCGGGCGCTACCTACATTGCATATGATTGTATTATGAACTGCAAGGTAAAGATTCGTGAGTACATGCCGGAAAACCTTGCAAGCCGTGAGAAGGGAAACCCCGAAGTCAAGGTAAATACAGGCAGTGAGATACAGTATAAATCGCTGAAAATGGATTTTATGGATCTTGCACGGAATCTTGTAAAGCTGGGTTCACTTTCTGAGGTTGAGCATGTCAATGATATGTTTGAAGCGAATAATACCGTTTATGTTGTTTACGAATATATCGAGGGAATGACACTCACTGAGTTTTTAAAGAAAAACGGCGGTTATCTCTCATGGGAAGATACCAAGCAGCTGTTCATGCCGTTGCTTTCTTGCATCAGTGCGATACATACCTCCGAGCTTATTCACAGAGGCATCAGCCCCGAAACCATTTTGGTCGATCGCAGCGGCAATCTTAAGCTTACCTGCTTTGATATTGCCCCTGCAAGAACGGCGCGTAGCGAGCTTGTTGCACAGCTGTTTGCAGGATATGCTGCTCCCGAGCAGTATACTTCCAGTGCATGGCAGGGAAATTATACTGATGTTTATGCTGTGGCCGCAACCATTTATCGAACTTTGACCGGAACCATGCCGATAGAGGCTATTTCCCGTGTTTCCAGTGATAATCTTGTTGCTGCAAGCTCTTTAAACCCCAGTATTCCTAAAAATGTTTCCAATGCACTGTTAAAAGGTATGGCGCTTTCTCCCGAAAAAAGAACCGAGACCATTGCAGGGCTTATCTCCGAGCTTTCCGAGGTTATGGATTTTGGTCAGTCAGCTGTGTCTGAACCAGAAACCATTGCTGAGCCGGAAGTTGAGCCTAAGAAAAAAATGAAGGACTCCACCAGATACACACTCATTGCCCTTGCAATCACAGTTCCTGTATTGATAGTCATTTTCGTTGTTCTAATGGTGGTTTTGTTCCCATCTGAAAGACAAAATGAAACGTCAAGTTCGGGCGGTATCTCCAGCATATTGGTTTCCTCCGAAAACGATACTGATGGTTCTTCTTCCGAGGTTCGTTATCTCTATTCGGTTCCGAATTTTGTAACCAGAAATGTTGAGTCGGTCACCAATGATAAAGACTATACTAATAAATACAAATTTACCATTGAATATGAATATAACGAGCAGTACGCTGAGGAAACCATTGTAAAACAATCGGTTGAGGCGGGAACTCCTATTGAAAAGAGTGGTACCGAGATTGTGCTCACGGTCAGTCGCGGCTCTAAATATCGTGAGCTGCCTGATTTGGTCGGCAAAAACATTAATTACGCTAAAGATACCCTTTATGAGAAATATATTCGTTATGAGGTTGAAACTCAGGTGGGTACCTACGGAGACCCCGAAACCGTTGTGGCTATGAGTGAGAAACCCGGTACGACCATTGATATTTCTCAGGTGCATACAGTTACCCTGTATGTTTACGAGCGTATGCCTGAAGTCGAGTCTGTCCCTGAGGAGGACACCGATTGGGTAAATGATCTGAACCCCGATTCGTCTGAAAACGAGTAAGTTTGCTTTAGTAATAAAAAGAAAAGTAAAAAGTTTCAAATAAATAATTTGCAAGTGAGCTCGGTATTGTACCGAGCTCATTTTTATAAAAGGAAAACCATCTGCATAGCAGATGGTTTTTATCTTATGTTATTCGTTTTCAAAAGCTGCAAGGGAACTGCTCTCATTCTTTGCTATATCACTTGAAGCGGTTTGGCTTGAAATAACAGCAGATTCATTCTTCTGTGCCTGTTCCTGTGAATCCTGAATGGAGCGGATAACATATTTGTCCTTGGCTGTCTTTTCAAGCACATAATACATGAGCTTGTCATAGTCATCTTCACTTTCGGATTGCATAAGGGTGGAACCTGAGGAAATATAGGCAACAGTCAAGGTGTATATTTTGCCTTTGCGCTGAATTTTATCCACGCGCGGCTGATACTGTACCGTATAACCCATAGGAGGAACAATGTAGGAGGAATTTTCCTCATCATACTCAAAGGTGATGCTGGTGTTACTGAAGCTTTGGTGCGAAAGGGCAACCTCACTTCCGAAAAGATTTGCAGCCGAGACATCAAGATCGCTGGAGGGAATGATCATCATTCCGTACTCATCTTCGGGATAAGCAGTATCTTCACCGACATTCATTAAAAGATTCCACATAGAGGACATAAGCAAGGCGTGCTCATCCGCTTGTGAGACCGAGGAAAACGCCACAGGATCGACCATGACTACAGGAGAAATAAATTTTTCAAATTTTGCTTTTTGCTCCGAATTGTCGAAAAAGGATGCTGTGAGGCTTATAAGCAGCGAGATAACGGTGATTAGACCGATGAAAGCAAAACCTAAAACAACTGCACCGGTTATGATTGTTTTGCGTTTCTGCCGCATTTGGGCATCAGCGGCAGCAGCTTTTCTTTTTATTACAGTTCTCATAAAAACTCCCACTTCTTTTTTTGGTGTTTTTCTTATTTTACCATATAATTAAAAAAAACACAAGCCTTATTCTTGTTCAGAATACATAACGGAAGTTCCTTTGTAGTAATGCTTTAATATTTCTTTCCAATCAGAACCTTGTCTTGCCATAAAATCGGCTCCATACTGGCTCATGCCAACCGAGTGTCCATATCCCTTTGTGGTAATGTGAAGTGTGTCCTCCTTTATTTCAAATGTAATGGCAGCAGAACGCAGGGAAAAAAGCGAACGAAGCTTTTGGCCTGTTGTTTTCACATTACCGACCATAACCGAAATGAGTGTTCCTGATGGTGAATATTGCGGTTCGGTAAGCAGTAAAGTGTCTACCTCAGGAAGATAAGCTTGAGGAAAACCCTCGGATAATATTTTTCTCACCTCATTTATTGGAAAGCTTTTTTGCTCGGAAAGCTCAGCAGAGAAGGTGTCTCCCTCACTGGGTACCGAAACAAGATAAGCAACCGCCTGTCCCCAAACATTTTCTGCACTTTCGGTTTTTCCGGAGGACATGGAATGATAGGCGGCTAAAATAGGCTTGCTTTCATATGTAATAACACAGCCTAAAACATCATTTACTGCTTTGCTCATTTTGTCGTAATACACCGAAAAACTTTTACCCCACTGTTCTTTTAATATTTCTTTGGGAACATAGCCTTGTCTCTTTTCTGTATTTACTCGGGCGACATACTCCTCTCCCGCATAAATATTTCGCAACGCATTTGTATAAATTGCGGCAGCCTGTGCGCGAAGCGCCTGCGCGTGAAAGGTGGGCGGCATTTCACAACAAAGTGCACCTATTACGTATTCTTGAGCAGAAAGGGTTTTGCTTTTTCCGCTTGCTTCATCAAAAATAACAAATCGCGTCTCGGTGTTTCCTTTAAACAAAAAGGCAGAAAGTGGAATAATGGTAAGCATTAAAAAGAGTATTGCGGCAGTTTTAAGCACATCTTTCATTTGATTTTCCTCCAACTCCATAAAAGCACAGCGCCTGCAGCGTGCTTGTACTATTGACTTTAAGCAGCTTTTGATTTAAAATAGAATATAGATTTTCTGCGGTAAAAAAAGACAAGCCGGTTTTGTTTTATTTGTATGCCGCTTATTTCATAAATATGTCCGTAAGGCATATAGGCTGTGCCTATTGCGTAAAATATTCTGGGACAACATTTGGATCGGAGATGTCGATTTGAAAAACTTTCTTTTAAAAAAATCATTCTTTTTAAGCGTCTCTTTGCTGTCAGTCATTGCGTGTATTCTTCGCTTTATTCAGCTTAAGACTAATATTGAGGCAAATACCGGGTTTTACAAAAACAGTACCGATGCAGGCAGGGTGCTGTTTTTGATAATCCTAGCGGCAGCATTTATTTTCGGATTTGTCTGGCAGTACATTGTTCGAAAAAGAGCGCTTCTTCCCATTAACCTTAAATATGATTTTTCAGCCCTGTTAAACGAGCGTATCCTTTTGGCAGCAGTTGCAGTAGGATTTGCTGTTAATACTTTTTACGAGATATTTCGCCTCAAAAATCCGCTGCCTTCCTTGTTGCTTCCCCAAAGCATCACTGCTTTTTCAATTATTACAACCATTCTTTCGGCCTTGAGTTTAATATTCTTTATTGTTCTCTCTTTTCTCATTGAGAATAAGCCGCTGGGCAGTTCGGCAATCAGCATTGTTATAGTTGCATGGGGTGTATTTCGAATTCTGCGTGATTTTATCAGCTTCACCACGCTTTTCTACATCTCGAAAAACCTTTTAGATATTATTTACCTCTGTTGTTTGCTGATTTTAATGTTTTCTCTCTGTCGCCTTTTATCCAGCGCGGATACAAAAAAAGGCATTAGACTGTTTTCTGTTTTTGCCCCGATTACAATTGTTTTAGGGTTTGTGCTTTCGGTTCCTGCAATTTTAGGGTATATCTGCAGATTTGATACCGTGAGTGAATCTGATCTATTTATGCATTTTGTAGACCTTATGCTTTCGGTATTCTTCTTGCGTGTTGGCATGCATATCTACAAGGAAAACTAAAAGAATTTGCCGGATCAAATCGGAAATCAAGCTTCGGTAACGTATATCCTCAGTCGCTTGTCAAGAGGCGAGGTGCCGGATTGGATTATAGGTTTACTCATAATTAAAAAGCCTGCCGATACGCTCGGCGGGCTTCATGGTTTTAGTCTTGATTTTCAAAACGCTCACAACAGGGGTCCTGCTTGGGTTCATCGAGTGGCTCCGGAGCTTGTTTTGTGGTGTCTCCCAGTCCGGTTGTTTCCGAAAACAGAACATTTTGTCTGGTTGCATTCACAGCATCGGTGGGAATAATAATCTTGGCTGCCTTTCCGTTTGCCATTTTGATGAGCGCTTCGTATTTCTTCAGCTCTAAAACTGCGGCGTCAGCAGCAGCCTCTTTAAGTGCCATAAGACCATCGGCTTCTGCTTTTTTGGAAAGATAAATAGCACGCGCTTCACCCTCGGCTCTTGCAATGCGGGCATCCCTTTCACCTTCTGCTTCGAGAATCATAGCCTGCTTGTCGCCCTCAGCACGGGTAACGGCAGCAGCTTTGTGCCCTTCTGCCTGCAATAAGGTTTCGCGGCGGTCACGCTCAGCTTTCATTTGTTTTTCCATAGCATTCTGAATTTCAGCGGGAGGAATGATATTTTTAAGCTCAACACGGCTGACTTTAATGCCCCATTGGTCGGTCGCTTCGTCCAGAATAGCAGTCATTTTGCCGTTAATCGTGTCACGAGAGGTGAGCGTGGAGTCTAATTCCAGTTCGCCGACAATGTTACGCAAAGTGGTTGCAGTTAGATTTTCGAGCGCCGAAATAGGATTTACTGCACCATAGGCATAAAGCTTGGCGTTGTAGATGCGAAAGAAAACCACAGTGTCAATCTGCATGGTAACGTTATCCTTTGTGATAACAGGCTGCGGAGGCGAGTCCATAACCTGCTCTTTAAGGGTAATGCGTTTGGCAATGCGCTCTACAAACGGGATTTTAACATGAATTCCGGCACCCCAAGTGGTCTTATATTTTCCTAAAAACTCAATAACATATTCCGTTGCCTGCGGAACAATGCGGATATTGGCAAAAATCAGCACCAATATTACGATGGCAAGAACGATAAAAAATATTTCCATAGAAACGGCTCCTTTCTTTATACATAATTAATTTATGTATGTTGTGTTTTTATTATACCATAATTCGACACAATCGTCAAGAAAAAAGCCACCCGCACAAAGTGCGGGTGGCAAGATGTTAAACGCCCATCTGATGCAGCTTTTCCCAAATAAGGTCAGCATAGTTGAGATGTCCGCGTTCGCCCACAACAAGGGCGCAGTTTTCAGGTGTTCCCGCAGCCTTGTAAATGTTTTCAATCTGCTCATAGGCAATCTTGACACCGTCAATGGGGAAAATTCCGTCTTTCTCGCCTGCAGCAACAACAAGTTTGCGAGGAGCAATGAGACCGGCAAGATCTGCCATCTCAAAATATTTTCTGATATAGGGAATATGGTTGCAGAAGCAGTGCGGCATTGCGGCAATGGAATGCTCGTATGTGCAAACAGAGCAGCTGGGTGCAGCTGCAGTAATTCTCTCATCCATGGCTGCAAGATAATAGGTTGCCGTTCCACCGCCGGAGTTTCCGGTGCAAACAATGTCACTCATGTCAACCTGAGGAAAAGCTTTTTCTACCGCATCAAGAATTCTCATAGCGTCCCAAACACGCTCGCCGATAACCGTTCTGCCCATAAGGATGGCAATTTTTCCTGCCTCGGTGCAGCTGGTGCCGATTCCCTTAACGCTGGCTTCACCAAAGCTTCTTGCTTCGATAACAAGTGCGCAGCGCCCTTCCTTAATCGCACGGGGAGCCATAGCTCGGTGGGGCCATTCTTCAAGGGTTTTAACATCGCCTTCGGTTTTAGCTCTGCCGAGTGCAACATGCATTCCGTTGCCGTGCCCGCTTAAATTTATGGTAAGAGGAATAGGCGTCTCTTTACCGGTGGGAATCAAAAGATGGCAAGGAACGTAGTAGTCAGGCTCGGTCTGAACCAGAAGACGGTATTCGGTGTGATCGTCAAATTCTTTTTGATATTCTATTTCTAAATCAGGGTCACAGCTTTCAAGAGGGAGTCCCAAAAGCTCTGTAAGCTTTTGTTTGGCTGTTTTTTTCCACTCATCGAGGGGAATACTTCCGTCAAAACTCATAAGAGGAGCAGTTTTCTTTAAATATTCGAATTCATGCACATGTGTGTTTATGTTTTTCATGACATTTTATCCTTTCTGCAACACGCATAATCATGAGGCCATTATATCACCTTTGTTTTTGGAGATGCAACACTTTTCACAATATTTTTTGTTGTTTTCTTTATCTATTTTTGCTATAATGATCCAAAGGGGCGGTGTATAATAATGTATAATTTTTTTGCAGAGGAAAACAGCAGACAAGGTGATTGTTTTTTTATTGGCGGAGCTGACTTTAATCATATAAAAAATGTCCTGCGTATGCAAAAAGGGGAAACCTTTTTGGTAAGTCAAAAAGGGCAAAGCCATCTTTGCAGACTTTTAGAGTTTACGGAAAACTGCGCTGTCGCAGAAATTATTGAGGAAAATTATAAGGACACCGAACTGTCGGTAAAGCTGCATCTATATCAGGGGCTTCCCAAAAGTGATAAAATGGAGCTTATTATTCAAAAATGTGTTGAGCTCGGCGTTTTCGAAATAACCCCTGTCGAAATGAGTCGCTGCGTGGTAAAACTTGATGATAAGAAAAAGAAAAGTAAAAAAGAGCGCTGGCAGGCAGTGTCGGAAAGCGCTGCGAAACAAAGCAAACGCAATCTTATTCCCGCTGTTTGCGATGTGTGTTCTTTTCAGGTGGCTTTAGAAAAGGCACACAAGCTTGATATTCTGCTTGTCCCCTATGAAAACCAAAACGGAATGAAAGCCACAAAAGCGGCACTTTCAAAAATAAAAAGCGGAATGTCGATCGGTATCCTTATCGGTCCCGAGGGCGGTTTTGAGCAAAGCGAAGTGGACGCGGCGGTAAATGCCGGGGGGATTCCAATGTCTTTAGGAAAACGCATACTGCGCACAGAAACTGCTGCAATAGCCGCCACCACTATGTGTATGTTATATGCCGAAACAAATTTGGACGGAGAAAAAAATGAAAAACCTACCGATAGCATTTGAAAACAGAATGAGAGATTTGCTTGGCACGGAGTTTGGGGCTTATCAAAAAGCGTTTTCCCAGCCGCCTGTTCGTGCTTTTCGCGTTAATACAGATAAAATATCCCTTGCGGAGTTTGAAACGATGAACCCCTTTTGTTGCGAAAAAATACCTTATGTTAAAAATGGATATTATTTTAATGAGCAAAAGATAGGGGAGCATCCCTTTCATCATGCGGGAATGATCTATGTGCAGGAACCGGGTGCAATGGCGCCTGCCGAGTGCATAGAGGTAGAGCCGGATTGGAAGGTTCTCGATATGTGTGCTGCCCCCGGAGGTAAAAGCACACAGCTTAAGAATAAACTTGGAAAGAGCGGGGTGCTTGTTTCTAATGAGATAATTTCTTCGCGTTGTAAGATATTAACAGGAAATATTGAGCGGCTTGGACTTAAAAATACCGTTACCACCTGCATGGATACAAAAAGGCTGGCATCTGTTTTTCCGAAAACATTTGATTTGGTTATGGTAGATGCGCCATGTTCGGGTGAAGGCATGTTTCGTAAAGAGGAAAAAGCTATAGACGAGTGGAGCCTCAATAATGTTAAAATGTGTGCCGAGCGGCAAAAGGAAATTCTGGAGAATGCCGTCCTTTGTGTAAAAAACGGTGGGTATATCATTTATGCTACATGTACCTTTTCACTTGAAGAAAATGAGATGGTGGTGGATGATTTTCTCAAAAAACACCCTGAATTTGAAATAGTTCCGGTTAACGAGGCAGTACAAAAGCATACAGCGGAAGGGCATTGTTTTGAGGGCTGCAGCTGTCGAAATATAAGCTATGCGCGAAGATTTTATCCCCATAAGGCAAAAGGTGAGGGGCAGTTTATGGCGGTGCTGCACAATAAACAAGAAAAAATTGAAATTGGTGTAAAAATAAATCGATCACTCCAAAAAATCGATAAACTTACCACCGATTTTCTCGATGAGGTGCTTGTTTGTTATGATAAAGAGCATGTTACTGTATACAACGGCAATCCCGTTTATTTTACTCCTGATTTTGAAATAAAAAAAGGAACAGCCTTTTCCTGCGGCGTAACTATTGGAGAAATTCGCAAAAACTATATTTATCCGCATCATCAATTTTTTATGGCAATGGGAACATTCTTTAAAAGAAAGATAGACCTTGCTCCGGACAGTATAGAGATAAAAAAATATTTGCACGGTGAGGAATTTGAAACGGAATGTCAAAATGGCTGGGCGGTGGTAACAGTTTGCGGATGTTCTGTCGGCGGGGTAAAGGTTGTCTCGGGCAGAGCTAAAAATCACTATCCTAAGGGGCTTCGAACAAAGTAAAATGCGGTTGCATTTTTTGTTGACTTGTTTTATAATAGGTTTAATCTAAAAATGCTTTAGGAGGAAAAATTATGAAGGATCAAAATTGCGGTTATTGTATGGGCGGAGAGCTTCTTGCAAAGTTCGGTATTCCGATTTGTGACCTGCGTGTCAGCAGTCTCATTCTGTTTAAGGAGCAGTCCAAGCCCGGCCGTGTTATTGTAGCTTATAAGGACCATGTCAGCGAGATCGTTAACATCAGCGAGGAGGAACGCAATCTTTTTATGGCTGATGTGTGTCAGGCGGCAAACGCTCTTCATAAGGCATTTAAACCCAATAAGGTTAATTACGGCGCGTATGGCGACACCGGCTGCCATCTGCATATGCACCTCGTTCCTAAATACGAGGGTGGTGACGAATGGGGCGGTGTTTTTCAAATGAACCCCGCAAAAGTTTATCTTACGGATGAACAGTATGCTGAAATGATAAAAAAGATTAAGGATAATCTATAAAAAAGCAGTCCCAAGTCATAATTTCATATGAAAAACAAATTTTCCGCGCCTAACATGCCTGTTAAGTGCGGAAAATTTTTAATGTTTATTATAAGTAAAACTTTTTGTGATTTTCGCAATATCCAATTAAAAGTATCAGAAAAATCGTTGGAGTCTTTATTTAAATCAGATTTGAGATTCATGATATTTATTGCCGGAAATAGCCGGTATCATGCATTCGAAAATTAATCATCGTCAACGTGTTTTTGAAAAGGTAAAAGAATTTTTGGAGGACTGATTATGAAAAGATTGGGTTGGAAATCTATACGCAAGTATCTGTTGCTATTTTTAGCAGATGTTTCTTTTTGTATTGGAGTAGTAATTATAAGTGCGATATTGGCTAATAAGAAATATAGTTTTCTATTCTCGTATGCAGATATATATGTATTATTGAGTGTTCCGTTGTATCTTATACTGCGAGGCGTTCTTTCTCGCATATTTTTAAAATGTGTATGGTTACCAAATCTGATTTTCTTTGTGGAAGTTTGGCTTGTTCCCACGCTTTTAAGTGGGGAATTTTCCGATCTGATTTCTCCAGCCAGACTCATTTTAACAACGGTTTTAGCCATAATTCCCACCATTACTGCGCTGATTACTGGTGGAATTATAAGATTAATCCATTTAATACGAAAAAAAGATAAACCAAAAGATATGTGATATTTCTATGTCTTGAGCCCTCTCCTAAACGAGAGACAACAGGAGGCAAAGGTACGATTCTCTTGCTCCTCACCTCTTGGCTAAACAATTTAATTAATTTAAGGCGCAGGGAACGGTCGGCATTTAGCCGGCCGTTTTTTGTATGTAAAACTTTTTTAAAAAAATTTTTGTAACCCTGACAAATCCTGTCAGGGTTAGAGTTTATACTGTGCTTGCAGCTGCAAAAATTAACATTAAAAAAATTTATAAGAAAGAAGGAAAAAACAATGGCATGCAGAGATGCATACAAAATGAACAAACCGGAGCAGGCTGCCCAAGACTTGGGGCAGCAAAGCACAAAAAAGGCAAAGACTACAGCGGACAGCACAGTTACAAGACTTTTGTTTGGAGTAGATTCTGAAATACAGGCAAATGATGTGTTGCAGAATAACCTGACAGAGTTTGAATGGGCAGTACGCAATAAA
>JAZQMT010000103.1:0-7312 GCA_045543635.1 Oscillospiraceae bacterium
ATGTCTGCTTTGATTTTCCCGTATATCACCTGTCGACGATATTTTGGTGCAAAAACAATATGATATTTGCAATTCCATCGAGTATGTGCTAAACTTTCTGTGTCAAGTTTCACGACTTGTTCCTCCTTTGGTTTTTTATTCTTGGTTGGCAGACCATCTTTATTATAAACCAAAGGAGGTATTTTTTCTACTCATAGCTAAAGCTTTTTGGAACCACCAGCATCGCTGGTGGTTTTCTAATACAAAAAGAAAGGAGCCTGTCGAAAAAAGACAAGCTCCTTTTATACGGCAAAATTTATGCCCAGAGCCTTTTCTCAACGGCTCTGAATTTTGCATATTTTTTATTATACTCCTCTGCCCTATCAGACGGCATATAGGTATAAAGCGCGTCTAAAGGTTTCAGGGTCTCTCCCAATGCTTTTGCAGCAAGCATTGCAGCGCCCGCACCTGCAGCCTCGGGAGTTTTGGGAACGATGATCTTCATGCCTGTTGCATCGGCAATAATTTGGCTCCAAAGCTCACTCTTTGCACCGCCGCCGAAAATGATCAGGGTGTGCACATTACCGTAAGCCTCCATTGCTTCCAAAAGTGTTCGAATTTGGAAAGCAATACCCTCCATAACAGCAAGAGCAAAATCTCCCCTATTCGTGGCAAGATTAATCCCGTAAAAACAGCCTGTGCTTTCGGGATAAAAATCGGGATCGCCGGCTCCGCTTAAATGAGGATAGAACAAAAGAGAACTTCCACGCTCTAAAGCCTTTTGAGCCTCTTCATCAATAAGGCTGTATTTTTCACCCTTAAAAAACTGATCTCTAACCCAGCGCAAACAGGTTCCGGCAGTATTGATAACACCTTCTGTTACAAAAGCATTTTCCTCAACATAGCCGCACCAGCTAACACCGTGATTTATCTCGGTTTTCGCTTCGCTCCAACGTTTTGTAACTGCGGTTGCAGTACCGAGCGAGATGGTCATAACACCATCCTTAAGGCCTGCGGCAAAAGCTGCACACTTTTGGTCCTGTGCGCCGACAGCAACAACGCAATCGGAACTGACGCCAAGCATTTCCGCCACTTTGGGAAGTATTGTTCCAACCTTTTTTCCTGCAAAAGAAAGCTCGGGAAGCTTTTTCTCATCTATCTCATAATAATCCAAAAACTCTCGGCTCCAGCAAAGGTTTTTAATATCATACATGAGTGTTCCCGACACCATACTATGGTCAGTAACACAGCGCCCGGTAAGCTTAGCAACGAGAAATTCCATAGGCATTAAAAATTTATGTGCGCTGTTATATATCTCAGGCTCATATTTTTTAAGCCACAGAAGTTTCGGTAGGGTGTATGTAGTTGAGGCGGGCTTACCCATCAGCTTATAGATTTTATCGTTACCGAAATCACGCTCTATTTGTGCTGTTTCCTCGCCGGTTCTATTATCGAGCCAACTGATTGCATTACAGAGCGGATTTAAATCTTCATCGACAGGAACAAGAGTTTCTGACTGCGAACTTATAGAAATTGCCTTAATTTCTTCCCTATCAATGCCCGACTCGGAGATTGCTTTTTTGGCGGTTTTTACAGTAAGATCCCACCAAAGCTGTGCATCCTGCTCGGTCCAATTTTCTTTGGGAGTTATAAGCCCATATTCCTCATAAGAGGAAGCTATTTCGTTAAGCTCATTATCAAACAAAATGCTACGGCAGCCTGTGGTGCCGAGGTCAACAGCTAAATAAACAGACACTTACGTTTCCTCTTTCTGAAAATTAATGGTTATCTTTTCTGCTGTAAGTCAAAACGCTCGTCATAAGCAACTTCTTCATCAGTGAACTTGCGAAGAGTGTTGATAACCTCGCCGTTATTCCACTTGCGGTCTCCGACATCCTCGGTGGTTCCCATAACGGTAACATTGAGCTGACGGCGGCGTGCACGAACATGATCCCAGTCGATGAAATAGATGTGAGCAAACTCACCGCCATCGAGAACACCGTCTTTAATAGTCATAGTCTCGCTGCGGCCGAAGAATACGCTGCGCAGATGTCCATCCGTATTCATGCTGGTGTAGTTGCCGGGCTCTTTTACATAGCGGCCGAACTGTGCATGAATGGGGCCGGGATGACGGTAGTCACCCTCATCAGTGTAATCGGGAATGAGGTTACGCATAATGTCAAGAAGGTCATGCTGGAGATACTCGAGATCGAAGGTATCAATATCATGAGAGCACTCCTGAATCATAACAGAGCAGGTGGTGTGGTGAGAAGCGATGCAAACAGTTCCGTTTTTAACACCGGATGCCTTAACGATTTCCATAATCTCCTTAGAAACATCGTGGAATGTGGGGATCCATCCACGAGACTGAAGCTCTAATTCCTTTTGAAATACTTTGAATTCCATTTTCTTTTCCTCCTGAAATTTAAATTTATTATTTATGACGCTCGTCATACGCACGGCGTACAGCGGCGATCATTTCATCAACCATGGCTGCTCTATCCTCTGCCTTAGCAATTCCGGAAGAGGAGCCTGTAGCATCAGCACCCGAAATGATGGTGTTATAAACATCTTCACCATTTGAAATTCCTGCGGCAGTGAGAACTAAAATATCTGCATCAACATCCTTAACCGATTTGGTTGCTGCCTCGACATACTCGGGACCGACGCTGACACCTGTTCCGATAAGCTCAGAGGGCTCAGCAACAATAATGTCGGGTTTTAATGTTGCAATTTTACTTGCATCTGCAAGAGAATCAGCACAAACGATAGTGGTAAGACCGACTTCATCCGCACGCGCAATGGTTTCTTTCAAAACCTCAAATTCAAGCGGCTTCTCACAGTGGTTGAGCATAACACCATCTGCTCCGGCAGCAACGAGGGACTCAGGCAGCGTGTCTGCAAGGCCGCGACCGGGATAAAGCGGATCCATATGAGGAGCATAGACATGGATATTTTTGGTGTTTTCCTTTACTCTTCTAATGTCCACAACAGGGGTTGTAAAAATAATATTTACGCCGTATTTTTCCGCGGCCTTGTCAGCAGCAAGCGCGAGACCCAACACATCATCCCCATATAAATAGGATTTTGGTCCGATCTCAAAAAACGGCGGTGTAATTTTTCTTTTTTCTGCCAAAAAAATCTCCTACTTTCGTCATAATTTATCAGTTTAAATTATACTTTAAAACTTCATAGCAATCAACACATTTTTTAAAAAAACATTTCTTTTGTTAATTCGCACAAAAAGATGCGCTTTTTTGGTAAAATCGTTGTTAGAATTGCAAATTGAAAAGAAATTTAGAAAATATTATTATTCTATTATAAATAAGTATTTTGTAAAAAGCGAGGTTAAATTTATGATAAGCAAAGAGGCACTTGCCGCGGCAAAAGCCGCATATGATATTGAAGCTGCATGTATTACCGAAATGAAGGAATATTTTAATGAAGAAGCTTTTAGTAAGGCTGTTGAACTCTTATGTAACGCCGAGCGCATCGGCGCTGCCGGATGCGGTCACTCAGGAATTGCATGCCAGCATTTTGCACATTTGATGTGCTGCATTGAGCGCCCTGCAAAATTCATTTCTCCTGCTGAAGCTGTTCATGGTGGAACAGGATATTTACAAAAGGGCGATGTTATGATTTTTGCTTCTCGCGGCGGCAGCACAAGAGAACTTTTTCCTATCGTTGACATCTGTAAAGCAAAAGGCGTTTCCATTATTACTATTACCGAAAATCTCGAGTCTCCTCTTGCAGAGGCTGCCGATGTCGTTTTAAAGCAGCATGTTAACCGTGAGACCGATAAATACAACATGCAAGGCACTACAAGCACCACTGCACTTTGCATGCTTTTCCACTCTCTGCAGACTGCTGTTGTTGAAGAAACCGATTATCAGAAAGAGCAGTTTGCTCTCATTCATCCCGGCGGAGCTGTTGGAAAAAGACTGAACAACAAGGAGATCTTAAAATGAACATTCTTTCCCCTTCCATCCTTGCTGCCGATGTTTTAGACCTCGGCAAGGACATAAAAAAGACCGAACAGGCAGGTGTAAAGTGGATACACATTGATGTTATGGACGGTACATTTGTTCCTAATCTTTCTTTCGGTTACTCGGTCGTTTCGGAAATTAGAAAGACTACCGATATGGTTCTTGATGTGCATTTGATGATTGACAAGCCTATTCGTTATGTTGAAAATTTCTGCAAAGCAGGAGCCGATTATCTCACCATTCATGTTGAGGCAGATACCCCTGAAAATACCGCTAAGGCACTTGATAAAATTGCAGAAATGGGTGTTAAGCCCGGTCTTTCTCTAAAACCGGGAACAGATATTTCGGCTATTGAGCCTTATCTTACCAAATGTTCACTCATTCTTGTTATGACGGTTGAGCCCGGTTTCGGCGGACAAAAATTCAAGGCAGAAATGATGCCCAAGCTCAAGGCTATCAGAGAAAGGCTTAACCAAATTAACCCCGAATGTCGACTGGAAGTTGACGGCGGCGTCGATCTCACTACCGGAAAAATTTGCAAAGAAAACGGAGCCGACACATTTGTTGCAGGCTCTGCATTCTACAAAGCCACCGATAAAGAAGCATTTCTTAAAGCGATTGAAGCATAACAAAACAAACACAAAAGCCACAAGTTATTTTCCTTGTGATTTTTTAACGATATAATATAAGCGCCCTACAAAAAGGGCGCTTATTTTTTGGCGTCATTTGATTCATGCAGAAACAGGCATAGCACAACAGCCCCGCGGAAATCAAATCCACGGGGCTGTTTTTTATTTTTATACTATACAGCAACACTTTACGGGCAAAATCTGCAATTCGCATAATGTCCACATAAGCGAGAAAAAACAAAAAAAATAAGGAGCCTGCAGTGTGTTTGCAGATTCCTTACCATTTTTTTGACCATGAATGCGTTAAATTATTTTCCTACGGCGAGTGATAGCTTTGCCATATTCATTTGCTTAAGCTCAAAAGATGAGTGTACATAGCGGTTTAATGTGGTTTTTACATCAGCGTGTCCAAGAATTTCAGAGAGAGTTTTAACATCAAATCCTGCCTCTACGCACCGAGTGGCAAAGGTGTGCCGAAGTGTGTGAAAGGTCACATTTTCAAGACCTATGCGTTCGGTTATTTGTCGAAATTTATGCTGCAGTATCCTTGGTTCGGAGTGTTGGCTTTTGGCAGTACTTATAACATAACCTTGTGGCTTTCTAAATTGTTGTATATATGGAAGAAGAAATTCGGGCAGAGGAACAATTCTCTTAGAGGATCCGCTTTTCGGAGAATCAATCATTATTTCCGTTTTCCCTTTTTCTCCCTTTAATCGTTGCATAGTTTTGTTAATTTCAATATAACTGTCAGTAACATCCTTCCATAAAAGTGCGCAAAGCTCACCAATACGCAACCCTGTGTGCAGTGCAAGCAGAATTGCGAATTTATATATATCCATATCAGATAATAAATAAACGGTTAGTTTGTTCTGTTCCGTAAGGGAAAGCACTCTTGCTTCCTTTTTTTCTTCACGTAAAAGGGATACTTTGGGCATGGATATGTTGTATTCTTCCTGCGCAAAATCAAAGATAAGCCCTAGAACAATTAAAATATCATTGACGGTCTTTACAGATAATGTACCGCCCCGTGTTCGCCCGTTTTCCTTCCGTTTTTCCGCAAAGACTTCTATCATAGCTCTTGATACAAGTGTTAGTGGGATTGTGCCGAGCTCCGGCTGTATATGATTACGGCAAAGACCTTCATATTTACGATAGGTTGATAGCTTAACCTTGTTTCGTATATGGCTTAACCACCGTTCTGTTAAATCTAAAATACAAATGTTTGCAGAACAGCGCATTTCTTGTGCGGGTGTCAGCATAAAATATTGTTGTTTGTCTTTTACGGCACGGTAACTGTTTGCATATACAGAACCATATTTTTTCTTTCCGTCAGCACCGATTTCTCGCACATACCTCGCTTCCCATCGCCCGTCCTTTCTTTTGTAGATACATTCTCCTCGTCTTGGCATAGTAAATCATTCCTTTCTGAATTGTGTTTACACAGCACGGTTTGTACAAATTTTCATGACGGTAAAATTGACCATAAATAGAGTTTCATCAAATGCTAAAGTAGATTAATTTTGTAAATTTTTCAAAAACTCATTGTCAAATCTAAATGTTTGTGCTATAATGTCTAAACATTAATATGGATTTGAAAGTTTTAGTAGGATAAATGCTTCAAATTGCCGTCTCGCTTATGTGGACAATAAACGAACAAAACCCTTGTTTCTATAAGCATAGTATACCCAAAAAAACAGGATTATTTTTAAAAGAGGGCTGCCAAAATGGATTTTTCTTGTGTACTTAAAAAAGTTTGGAATATTGTTACTACCGCACTTGTTGTGTTGGTTGTGATATTTGCCGTTTTACTTGTCGGTGTGCGATTATTCGGTATTCAAGTTTTTGCAGTAATCTCCGGTTCCATGGAACCGGAATTTCCGGTCGGATCACTGATTTACGTAAAAGAGGTTGAGCCTTCTGAAATTGTGGTCAATGATGTTATTACATATGTTCTTCCGAGTAATATGCCTGCAACACACCGCGTAGTGAGAATTGATGAACAAAATCAGCATTTCTACACCAAAGGCGATGCAAACAAAATTGAGGACACTGAGCCGGTTCATTTTAAAAATTTAATAGGTACTCCGGTTTTTAAAATTCCATATCTCGGATATGTTGCTTACTATATTCAAACTCCTCCGGGTATATATATTTCCATTGCAGCCGGAGCAGTTATATTGTTTTTTATTTTTCTTCCCGACCTGTTAAAGGAAAAGAAGAAAAAGCAACCACTCCCCGACCGTGACGGGGACCTTACTCAGGGGTAGCGCCGAAAGGCTCCCAAATAAATTTTTATAGGAGGTTTTTGTTATGAGAACAAAAACAAAGGCATTGACCTTGGCTCTTTGCGCGGTGTTACTCGTTGTTACAACCGTATTTGTAACGATGGCATATCTCACTTCGCATGATTCGGTCACAAACACATTTACTGTCGGAAAAGTAGCTATAACTCTGGATGAGCAGGACACCGACAATTCTACCGAGGGCGAGAATGACCGTGATAAAGAAAATAACTATCACTTAATTCCCGGCAAGACCTACACCAAAGACCCCATCATTCATGTTTCTAAAGACAGCGAACAAAGTTATCTGTTTGTAGAAATAAAAAATGACATTGAAAAAATTGAGGCTTCGGAAAATACCATTGCCGATCAGATGGAAGCAAAGGGTTGGAAAAAGCTTGACCAAAACAATAACATCTATTATTACGCTTTAAAT
>JAZQMT010000104.1:0-22256 GCA_045543635.1 Oscillospiraceae bacterium
TATTCCGATAATTTGTTATAATTTTAATTATCGCGCTTTTGGTAAAGACGGTTTTTTACATCCCTTGGTAGATAGGGGCGGAATATTTCATTTTATTGTAATAGGTGATTATAATTTTGATGGAATGAACGACGAACTTTATCATATAAAATATGATGAAAGAGAGCACTCGACGCGATATGGCGGTCATTTTGATGACACAATTATTGATTATATAGATACAAATGCTATCGGTACGGGTGGCGGTTTATCAGGTTGCCATTGTTTTTATGATTGGGAAGAAAGAGTTATTCAACTTTTTTTAGACGAAGATTCTGTCAAGTTAAAGCAAGTTGAAATTTTAGTGGCTTTTCAGGAACCGTCTATAGCGCACGATGTATCGTTTTATTTAGACAATTCTAAGCTTAATCACACTGTAAACAAAAATAATACGATTTCCATTGTTTTTGATGCCACTGTTTGTTTGGATTTGCAAAACCGTTTGAGCGGTGAAAACAGATATATTCCCATTAAATATGTTGTGAATGAATAGATTGTGATTTCAAAATCGCATCATTATGGTTCGTAACAGCTAAAAATCCTCGTTCGTAAGAACGGGGATTTTTACTTTTTCACTATTACCTGTCTGGTCGCTTATTAAATATGCTACCACAAATATTACTTCCTTTACTTCTATGCCGTTATATATTGTTATTGCACTTGGTGTAATCATGTTTGTTATAGCAATAGTAATAGGGCTAATATCGCTTATTCAGTTCTTGTGCGGAACGGCGGTGGAAGGCTTTACAACAGTTATTCTACTCCTTTTGATTATCGGAAGTATCATTATGATAAGCATGGGAGTAATCGGGTATTATATTTCAAAAATATATGATGAGATTAAGCAGCGCCCCAAATACCTTATCGAAAATTCGACCGATAATTAAAAAATACATGAAAAACAGAGAACTGCTCAAGTGTCTTTTGGAACACTCGGGCAGTTCTTTTTTCGGTTTATTCAAGAATAGCGTTTGCAATAGCTGTTACACATTCCTCGATGGATAGACCTGTGCAATCAAGAGTAACATCAGCATATTTCTCGTAGAGCGGGGCACGCTCTAAGTAAAGCTGCTCGATGGTGCTGCCCTTTTCCATTACAATGCCGCGGGTTTTGATATTCTTTATCCGCTCAATAATATTCTGCGGCGAAAGCTTGAGATAAATTGTTTTACTGTTTTGTTTTAAATTTTTCATACCCTCACAGGCATAAACAGCACTTCCTCCTGTTGCAATAACTGCTCTATCAAAGCTAACTGTGCTTAAAACAAGATTTTCTTTTTTCTTGAATTCGTTCAGTCCTTCATCAGATATGATTTTACATAAACTTTTTCCATAACGCTTTTGAATTAAAAGGTCAGTGTCAATAAAATCAAAAAGTAATGCTTTTGCAAGTAAAACTCCAATGGTGCTTTTGCCACACCCCGGCATTCCGATAAGAACAATGTTCATTTGTATCACTTCCGTTAAAATTTATTTTGTCTCAGGCGCGAGAGGAAATAGTTTACGCGCTGTTTGGATGAAACGAGCAGTAGCTTGCGGCATGTATCTGTTTTTTATGTAACCAATTGACATCATGCTGTTGTAATCCGCACCCTCTAAAGGTATTACACAAATTGGGCAGTTATTTGAGGAAATAAGTTCTGTGTGCATTTTAAGGAAAAAATCGTTGTATATGGCAATGCCCATATTCTTACAGGCAAGCGCAAACATAGTTTCTGAGTTTTCTGTTTCAAGTGAAAAAGAAAGACTTAAATGGTGTTTTCGCATGTAATTGTCAACCGTTTTACGAATGGGGTTACCGCGTGTAAGCATGACGAAATTATATTTAGCAAACTCTTCAAGCCGCATAGAACGCGGCAGAATATTTGGTACATTTTCTCCAATGACCTCGGCAGCAATGCCTTTGGGAACGATAAGATATAGATTGTCGGAATAAAGATCAACCGTTTCAATGTCGGGGTGCTTTCTTATGTCAATTCCGATATATAGATCAATGTGTCCGTGTAGTAGATATTCTTCGAGAGTGTGTGGATTGTTCTCGGCAACCGTTACCTTTACAAATGGGTTTTGTCGGCAATATTCGGGTAAAATTTCGGGGAGAAAAGTTCTCCCTCGCGTGTATGTAACCCCGAGACGCAGGTTTCCGTGTGTGTTTTCTTTCATATCAAGCATTTCTGCCTGCATTTCGTATTTTAGCGAAAGCAGACGAACGGCATAGCTATAAAACCGCTCTCCTGCATAGGTCAGTGAGCAACCGCCTGAACGGTCTATAAGCTCTATCCCGAGCTCGTCCTCTATTTTTTTAATGTGCTTGCTTAAGGATTGTTGAGATATGTGCTCATCTTCGGCAACCCTTGTTATATTCTTTTTTTCGGCAACCAAAACAAAATAATGCAGATTTAAAAAATTTATCATTGTTTCACGCCCTTTTTTCTTTGGTATAAATATATTATCACAACCAAAAGGTTGTGTCGATCCACGCCTTAAAACTGATTGACTTTAGGGGCAGGAGCAAGCATAATAGTGCCTGTTGAGGTGTAGAATAATGAAGAAAACAGTAAAAGATTTTTTGTGGATAACATTTGCAACAGCATTAACGGCGGTGGGAATTTATTTCTTTAAATTTCCGAATAATTTCAGCACAGGCGGTGTTACAGGAGCGGCGGTTATATTGGCAAGGCTTTTTCCAAGCTTTACTGCCGCCAATTATTCAACAGTGATTAATCTTTCGCTTTTGGTAATAGGGTTTGCAATTCTGGGCAAGGAATTTGGGATAAAAACCTTGTATGCAAGCTTTTTGCAAACCGTGCTTGTTCAGGCATTTGAATTTATTTGGCCGCTGTCAGAGCCGCTCACAGATCAGCCTATGCTAGAACTGCTTTTTGTTATTCTGTTTGCGGCGATAGGCTCGGCTCTGCTCTTTGATCTTGATGGCTCCACGGGCGGAACGGATATTATAGCTATGGTTATAAAGAAATATAGCAGTATCAATATTTCTAAAGCGCTTTTTTATGTAGATGCTATTATTGTAATGATAAATTTCTTTGTGTTTGGTATTGAAAACTGGCTGTTCTCGGTTCTTGCATTTGCTGCAAAGATCTTTGTCCTCAACAGTGTTATAAAGAGTATCCACCTTTCAAAGTTTTGTACAGTTATTGTTAAGCCTGAGTTTCTTGAAGGCATCTGCGATTATATAACACATGAGCTGCACAGAACAGCAACAGTCAGCCGTTCATATACAGGCGCTTATGAGCAGGATGAAAGATGTGTTCTGCTCGTGGCTCTTTCAGCGAGACAAACTATGCAGCTTAAAAAGTTTGTTAAAGCGCTGGATGGTCAGGGGTTTGTTATTGCAACTGACACAAGCGAAATAAGTGGAAAAGGTTTTCGTGATATGATTTAAAAATTTGCCGCCCCATTTTATAAATGAGGCGGTCTTTAATTTAAAATATTTTGCTAAAATAGTGGAAATATTATTTTGCTTGTAGTATAATGTGGGTGCATTTTAATTTATAAATGATAAAGGAATAGTAATGCTATGAAAATAGTTGTTGCCGGATGCGGCAAGATTGGAACCACTATCATCTCAAGCTTAGTTTCGGAAGGGCATGATATTGTCGCTGTGGATAATGACCCTGCAACTGTTGCAGAAACCAGCAATATTTATGATGTTATGTGTGTTTGCGGCGGAATCACCGATGTCAACACGCTTTCCGAATGTGATGCGGAAAAAGCGGAGCTTTTTGTTGCAGTGACAGGGTCGGATGAAATGAATATGCTTGCCTGCTTTCTTGCGAAAAAAATGGGTGCGCAGAATACGATTGCCCGAATTCGCAGCCCGTTTTATAACGAACATAATCTTGGCTTTTTAAAGAGCCAGCTTGACCTAAATATTGCCATAAATCCCGAACAGATTATCGCAAAAGAGTTGTATAATATCTTAAAATTCCCGAGCGCGGATGGTATTGAAAGCTTTTCAAGAAGGCAATTTGAGCTTATTCATCATAGATTGAAGCCAGATTCTATTTTGGACGGAGTAAGCCTTATTGAAATGCGAAAAAAATACCCCGGCAGCTACCTTGTGGGGACGGTTGAGCGTGATGACGAGGTATTTATTCCGGACGGTAATTTTGTATTAAGATCGGGAGACAAGGTTGGATTTACCGCTTCTCCTGCCGAAATTCAAAAATTGTTCCGCCGTTTGGGTATTCTGCAAAAGAAGGCAAGAAGCGTGATGATTTTAGGTGCCAGCAGAACAGCATATTATCTTGCGAAATTGTTGCTTGCAAGCGGCAACCCGGTTAAAATAATAGACCACGAGAGAGCTAGATGTGAAGAGTTCAGCGAAGCACTTCCCGGAGCGGTTATTATTGAAGGGCACGGAGTGCAACAGGAGCTTCTTTTAGAGGAGGGAATAACCTCGACGGATGCTTTTGTTGCTTTAACGGGTATTGACGAAGAAAATATTCTTATTTCCTTCTTTGCTAAGGCGCAAAATGTTCCCAAGGTTATATCCAAGGTAAACCGCGGTGAGCTTGCCTCTATGGCAGAAAAGCTGGGGCTTGATACGGTTGTTTCTCCCAAAAATGTTGTTTCGGATATTCTTTCACGCTATGCAAGAGCGCTTGAAAATTCACTCGGCAGCAATGTTGAAACGCTCTATAAGCTTATGGACGGTAAGGCAGAGGCTCTCGAATTTATCGTCAAAGAGGATTTTATGCATAAAGAAATTCCATTGCGTGCAATGAAATTAAAGCCTAATACGCTTATTGCAGGCATTATCCGCAATCGTAAGGCAATTATTCCCGGCGGTGATGATGTTATCCTTGCGGGTGATCATGTGGTGGTGCTGGTGGCAGGCAAACAGATGAACGATTTGTCTGATATTCTTCTGTAAAGGCGGAAGTTTTAAAAATGAACTATAAAATGATATTCAGCACACTCGGCCGTGTGTTTCTTGCTCTTTCAGCACTTTTGCTTTTGCCGGCAGCTGTTGCCTTGTACTTTAGAGAAGATTGCCTGATTGCCTTTCTTGCATCAGCAGCAATCTCTTTTGTAATAGGTCTTATCCTAAGTCTTGTCTTTCGTACAAAAAATCATGTCATTTATGCCAGAGAGGGCTTTGCTATCGTCGCGCTTGTATGGCTTGGCTTTTCGACTGCGGGTGCGCTCCCTTTTGTGTTTGGAAATGAGATACATTCGTTTGTCGATGCAGTTTTTGAAACGGTCAGCGGATTTACAACAACGGGCGCATCAATTTTAACCGATATTGAGAGCATGAGCCGCGGTCTGCTTTTTTGGCGCAGCTTTACACACTGGATAGGCGGTATGGGAGTGCTGGTTTTTGTTATGGCACTCCTGCCCAATGTTTCTGACCGTTCTATTCACTTAATGCGCGCCGAAATGCCGGGCCCAATTTTCGGAAAAATCGTTCCGAGAGCCAAGGACACCGCGCGAGTTCTTTATCTTATTTACATTGCGCTCACAATAGCCGAAATTATACTCTTGCTTTGTGGCGGAATGCCTCTTTTTGACAGTGTTGTTCATACTTTTGGAACCGCCGGAACGGGAGGATTTGGAATTAAAGCCGATAGCATCGGCGGTTACAGCCCGTATCTGCAATGGGTTATTGCAATATTTATGCTTATATTCGGCGTAAACTTTAATCTGTATTTTATGCTGCTTATTCGTAAATTTAAAATGGCACTGCGCAGCACGGAACTTTGGAGTTACCTTGCAATAGTATTGGTGTCTGTATCAGTTGTTTGTATAAATATTTATCCGATGTATGAAAACTTCTCGGAGGTGCTGCGCCATTCGGTGTTTCAGGTTTCGTCTATTGTTACAACAACGGGCTACGCTACTACCGATTTTAATCTTTGGCCGGGACTTTCCAAAGCAATTCTTGTTATATTGATGTTCATCGGTGCCTGTGCGGGTTCCACCGCGGGTGGACTTAAAGTTTCTCGTGTGGTACTGCTTTTTAAAACGATTGGTCGTGAGTTTCGCAAGCTCCTGCATCCCCGTTCGGTAAATTCGGTTAAATTTGAGGGTAAACAGGTAGACGAGGCAACTCTCAGCACCGTTGGTACATATTTTGCCGTTTATATGGTATGTCTCATTTCGGCGTTTCTGGTGCTTTCGTTTGAGCCATTTGACTTTGAGACTAACTTTACCGCGGCAGTTGCCTGCTTTAACAATGTCGGGCCAGGTCTTGCCGGAGTAGGTCCCGCAGCAAGCTATGCAGACTACTCGGCTCTCTCTAAAGTTGTTCTTTCTCTTGCAATGCTTTTAGGCAGGCTTGAAATCTATCCGATACTTCTGCTTTTTATGCCCTCCCTTTGGTCAAAAGAATAATAAAACACTTTCTATAGAAACAATCAAAAAACAGATAAAAAACGATGAGAAGCCCTGTTCGGTCTTAGACTGAACAGGGCTTCTATGTATTTAATACATCTATTTTATTTTTTGTTTTTCTTGGCGTTGTCAAATAAGCTTCGATGCAGTGAAATGGCTTTATTGCGCCGTTTTTCCGTTTCTTCGGGACAAAACAAAAAAACTTTTTTGTCCTCGCTTATAAAAACGTTTCCGATAACATGGTTTTGTAAAAGAAGCTCTTTTAAAACCGAAACAGCTTCTTTATTATCATCTATAAGAACAGCAAACTCACCTTCAAAACGGTCGAGTGTGTAAAACATAGCAGTTACTCCTTTTCGGTGGTAATAATAATGTTCTTGCCGTCTGAAACGGCGGTGATACAACCGTTTAAGTCTGTTCTGTAAATTTCAGCGTCAAGATTTTGAAGCTTTGTGAGTGTCTCAACCATGGGGTGTCCGTATTTGTTATCTGTTCCCACTTGAATAACAGCATATTGGGGAGAAACCGCCTTTAAAAACTCCTTGGATGATGAGGTGTCACTGCCGTGATGCCCGACTTTTAAGAGATCTGCCGAAACATCAGTGTCGGTGTCCAAAAGGTCCTGCTCAGCGCGTATTTCTGCATCACCTGTAAATAAAAATGAAGTCTCTCCAAAATCAAATTTGGTAATAATAGACCAGTTATTTTGCTCGTTGTACTCATCGGTAACAGGAGCGAGAATAGTAAGCTTTCCTTCACCTATATCGTAGCTTTCTCCTGCTTCTGCGGCGATAAGCTCAACCTCGTTTTTTATAACGGCATCTAAAAAATCGGTATATGTTTTTGTTGTGGGAACCAGCTTATCCGGTAAATCAGAAAGAATAATGCGCTCGACCGCTATCCCGTTTAAAACGGTGTCCAACCCGCCGATATGGTCGGAGTGAGCGTGTGTGCCGATTACATAATGAAGTTTTTCAATGCCAAGCTCTTTTAAACAAAGTAACACTTCATCTCCGCGGTTGTTTTCTCCTGCGTCGATAAGAACATTCATGCCACCCGTTGATATAATCGTGCTGTCGCCCTGTCCGACATCAATAAAGTGAATAGTGCAGCTTCCGTCTACAGGTTGTGAGGGATTGGAAATTTCTTTAAACAGGCCGGTGTTCTGCACAAGAAACACGATGACTGCAATAACTGCAATGGCAAGTGTCATCGCAGGCCCAAGCTTGCGTTTCATTGGAATTCTCAAAATATGATTACTCGCTTTCTTTCATGCTCATTTCGACCCATTGATCATGAGAAATTAAAACTTCGCGGGGTTTACTGCCCATATATCCGCTGACAATGCCACGCGCTTCCATCTCGTCTATCAGGCTTGCGGCTCTCGCATATCCAACCTTGAGCTTGCGCTGCAAAAGCGAGGTGGATGCTTTTTCGTTTTCAATAACACATTCAATGGCAGCGGTAAGCATGGGATCAATCTTTCCATCCCCAGCCGGGTCATCTTGGTCATGAGAGCTGCCTTGGCCTTTGTCTTTTTGTGCTTGTTTTTCAATTTCATCAATGACCTGCTGGTCATATTCGGCGGATTCGTTATTTTTTATGTAAGAAACAACATCATTTATTTCTTTTTCGCTTACAAAACAGCCCTGAACACGAAGCATGCGGTCCGAACCGTAAGGCTTAAACAGCATGTCGCCGCGGCCCAATAGCGCTTCGGCACCGCCTGCATCAATGATAGTGCGAGAGTCTATCTGCGAAGAAACGGTAAGCGCAATTCGGCTTGTAATATTCGCCTTGATGAGACCGGTGATAACATTAACAGAGGGTCTCTGTGTAGCAATAACAAGATGCATTCCCGCAGCACGCGCTTTTTGCGCGAGGCGGCAAACCGCCGATTCAACATCACCCGGCGCTGTCATCATCAAATCAGCAAACTCGTCAATGATAATAACGATTTTGGGCATAGGAGTGAGGTCATCGGAGGTTTCTGCTAATGCGTTAAAGGAGGAAATATCCTTTACATTGTGTTCTGCAAACAATCTGTAGCGGTTTTCCATTTCACTCACAGCCCAACCGAGCGCACCTGCTGCCTTTTTGGGGTCGGTAACAACAGGGATAAGCAGATGGGGGATGCCGTTGTAAATATTGAACTCGACCATTTTGGGGTCGATAAGTATAAGCCTTACCTCTGCTGGAGAGGATTTGTAAAGAAGGCTAACGATCATGCTGTTGGTGCAAACCGATTTACCCGAGCCTGTTGTACCCGCAATTAGCAGGTGGGGCATTTTGGCAAGATCGGTGGTAATAATGTTGCCCGCAATATCTTTTCCTAAAGCAACCTCAAGCTGATTGCTCGAAGCCTTAAAGTTTTTTGAGGAAAGAATTTCTCTTAAGGTAACTGAGCTGACAACACTGTTGGGAACTTCAATTCCCACCGCTGCTTTGTTAGGGATAGGAGCTTCAATTCGAACCTTTGTTGCGGCCAGATTTAAAGCTATATCATTAGAAAGCTGGGTTATTTTGCTGATTCGAACACCCGCGGAGGGCTGCAGCTCGTATCTCGTAACAGCAGGACCACGCACAGCACCCAATAACCTCGTTTTAACGCCGAAGCTTGAAAGAGTGTCCATCAAGACCTCTGCGTTTTGCTGGATTTCCGATTCGTTGTCGCTCTGTCTTGTGATTTTTGGAGCGTTTAAAAGTGTAAGCGGGGGATAGGTATAAATGCGGTTTTCCGCACCTGTAGAGTAAAGGGTGGTTTGCTCGCCCTTATCCTCTTTAATTTCTTTTTCTGTTTCAGCGGACGCTTGTTTTTCTTGCAGCTCCTCTTGTTGCCCGCCATCAAACAAATCATCTATGCGAACCTGTGCGCTCTCCTCTTGTGTTTCGGGAACTTCAATATCAATGTCAATATCATTATGCCCGAGCAGTGTTTGTTTTGCACGGCGTGCCTTTTCGGTTTTGGCCTTTGGGTCATCAAGCTCTTCTGAAAGTGAGGCAGGGGAGCGGGAGACTCTTTTGGGAGCATCAGGGCCTAAGGAAATATCAATGTCAGGATTGTATTCATTTAGCTCTGTCTCATGCTCGCGCTGTTCAAAATGCTCCTGATAAGCGCGCTCAATGCCCTTAACGGGCTTTTTAACCGAGCTTTTAAAGAAGCTTATAATGTCACCGACCGTAATGCCGAAAATGATAAATAAAAAGATGATAATAACAATAACGATAACGATGGAGGCTGCTATTTTTCCGAACAGTGCCATCAGCGACCAACCGAAAACTGCAGCTGACAGTCCGCCGCCATGTCTTTCCATGCCTAATTCAAAAAGGTTAATAAGGCGGGAAAAAAAGTTGCTTCCTTCAGGTTCAATGCCGAAAAAGATGTGGAACGCACCGCTCATAAGAAAAACAAGCGTTAATGCTTGCGTAATCTTGCTGCGTATGCTGCCCACAGACTGCTCAAAGGCAAGTAAGAGAGAAATAAGCAGAGCTAATGGCGCAACCAGATATGCTGCAATTCCAAACAGCCCGAAAAAGCCGCGGTGCAATATTAGCCAGATATTCTCTCCTTCCAAAAAGGTGAGAACCCCGAGAATGAGCGCAGCTCCGAATAGGATTAGAGCCCAAAGCTGTCGGCGTGAGCTTTGCATTACAGTTTCCCGTTTTGCAGCTGTATCCTTTTTGGGGGGACGTCCCCGCTTTCCCGAAGTGGTTTTCTTTTTGGTGGTACGATGTGTACTCAAGTTTTTCACAGCCTCACTTATGTATTTTTAACTTTCCTATAATATGTAAAATGCCTTGCGGCATTTTAAGAAGGGTTACTTTGTTCTTGTTCTTTATTTTTTTCCTCGATCATTTGAAACAAACAGTCTACAGCGTCTGAAAGTCCGCCGATAGAGTCAATAAGCCCTTCGCTGACTGCCTGTTCTCCGCTTAAAATGGTGCCAATATCGTTAACAAGCTCGCTGTTGTTCATCATCAGCTCGCAAAAACGCTCCTCTGAAATGCGTGAGTTTCGGGAAACAAAGCCTGTGATACGGCTCTGTATCTTTTCAAAATAAGAAAAAGTTTGCGGGATGCCCAAAACCAAACCGTTTATGCGAACGGGATGAATGGTCATGGTTGCCGACGGAACAATAAAGGAATGTTTGGAGGAAACCGCCAAAGGAACACCAATGGAATGTCCGCCTCCCAGCACCAAAGAAACTGTTGGGGTTTTCATGCCTGAAATAAGCTCGGAAATGGCAAGTCCGGCTTCCACATCTCCGCCTACTGTGTTGAGGATGATAATAAGACCGTCAATTTTCGGGTCCTCTTCAACTGCAACGAGCTGAGGAATAATGTGCTCGTATTTGCTTGTCTTATTCTGCGGAGGCAGAATATAATGACCTTCTATCTGTCCGATAATCGTTAAACAGTGAATGGTGTATTTACTGCCTGACTGTGTAATTGAGCCTGTTTGTATAATGTGTCCCAGCTCTCCGTCTTGCTCGTTGCAATCGTTTTTTTCGCTGGGTGGAGAGGAAACCTCAGGCACAACATCATTACTGCTTTGGCTTTTATTTTGCTCCATAGAAAAACCACCTTTTCTGCACAAATATTTTTCCTATTGTTCGCAGAAAGAGAAAAGTTATTCTATATATAGCTATTTAAAATTATATCCTTTTTTATAAAAAAAGTCAATCATAAGAGTATGGTATAAAAATATGATAAAATCCCTGTTTTTTTGACAAAAATAATTGAAAAGCAACCTTCTTCATGATACAATAAAAAAGAAGAAATAATAAAGTGGAGAGGCGGTAAAATGGATATGCAAAAGGCGCACAATAACAGTAAAAAATCCGTCAAACACCGGCTTTTCGTTATGTTTTGGGGGCTGCTTTGCGCGTTTTGTTTCCTGCTTGTCCTTGCTTCGGTTTTTGTTTCAAGAATAGCTTTTTCAGATACACCGGAAAATACCGCTCAGATTTTAGGTTATAAGCTTTATTTTTGTGTTGACGATATTGCAGGAACCGATATAAAAAGCGGCTCGCTTCTTATTATTAAAAATTCGAACGACGATGAGTATTATACTGCAAGCACGCTTGCACAAAATGCGGTATTTGTTCTTGACGGAGCGGGAGAGCTTTTAAAAGAAAACGGTGGTTGGATTGCACTCTGTCTTATGACCCCGCCTATGCTGCTTTTTGTTATGATATTGCTTTTTGAGCTTAAAAAACTCTTTTTGCGGCGTGATGAAAATAAAATGAATTCGGAGTTTAAGATTGTTGAAATTGAAAAGGATGTATGAGTGCCTGTTACATCGCTATGTATAGAAGTGCTAATATAATAGGCAGATTGTCCTCCTCTTGCGAAAGTAAAAGGATAAGTGCTGTTAAGATCAGTTGGTCATTTTCAAAGCCCATCATTTTTATCATTTGCAAAAGATTTTGTATCCCTATCGGTTTTTTCTGCGGCGGGGGTTTGGGTGTATCGCCCTCTTTTTTTGGCGGTGTTTGCTTTTGACTATCCGCCTGATGATTGTGTGGCATGTTGGATATGGCGGAGCGGGAATGCATTTGTCGCGCTCTTCTAATGGCATCTGCCTTCATTTTGTCTATTTCTTCGCCTGAAAAAAAAGGCTGTGCCATGTTGGTGTCTCCTCCTTTTTGTTATTTGGAAAAAAGGTCTCCTATTGAGAAACCGTGCTCCTCTAATATCGGGATAAGTGCCATAATTCGCATAATGGATATTGCATGGTCTATTTTGGGCCTTCGGGATGGATTTAACAGTGGTTTTAACGCAAGCAGCAAATTTGTTGCTCTGTCATCGGTTTTTGCCGATGAAATGGCGGTAACTAATGGGATAAGACGCGACATATCTATATTTTGAAAAGGTGATTGTTGTGCCGGTGGTGGCGAGCTGCCCGTAATGCCGGATAAGAGGGAGGAAAGGTCGGCACCTTCATTTTTTTTCTCCTCGCCAAGACCGAGCGAGCTTTTTAAGCCCGCCATGATCTCAGCGCCTTCCGAGGTTTTTAAAAAATCGGATACCTGTCCTAAAAGGTTTTGATCAATTTCCATTTTTCTTTTCTCCAAAGAAATTTTTAAGAAGTTCCTGCGCCTTGGGTGAGGAAAGGATCTGTTTTGTGAGCGCAGGATCGGATAGAACTTGAGAAACCTTTTCGCGATCTTTCCCTGATAGCTTGTTTAATAGATTTTCACCACCTGAGTTTGCTGCTTTTTCAACTGTTTCGCGATTTACTCCCAGCCGTTCGGATGCCATGCGGATGAGCTCGTCATTATTTTTGTTCTGTGCCGCCATAGGTGTATCACTCCTTATGTGTAGTGCTGTTTTATTTTATGTGACGGTGTACGCAAATAGAATAAATAAAGAGGTGAATGATAGTGCGTATTTTAGTTATGTCGGATAGTCATGGAGATTTTCGCCGTATGCATCGGGTGGTTGAGCAACACGGTGATATAGATACTGTTTTCTTTTTGGGGGACGGGATGAAGGAATTTGAGGATATTTGTGACCTCTATCCTCAAAAGAAACTCCAATGCGTCAGCGGAAACTGCGATTTTATGTCTCTTCGCCCGAGCACTGACCTGTACACTGCCCCGCAAGCTTTAATCCTTTACACCCATGGAGATGCTTACGGAGTAAAGAGCGGTCTTGGAAAACTCATTCTCGCTGCAAGGGAAAGAAATGCTCGCCTTGTTCTCTTTGGGCATACCCATCAGTCTTATGCGCAAAGGGAAGGGGAAATGTATCTTTTCAACCCCGGAAGTCTCGGTAAAGCGGGAAGCTATGGTATTTGTGACATAACCGAAAAAGAAATCACCATGTCACATTATGTTATGTAAAGAAATACAATTTTGTGCCTAAAAGGAAGGAGGGGGTGCCGACGGCACCCCCTCCTTCCTTTTATATGGCTTCTTCAAGCTTGCTGATTTTTTTAGTAAGATAACAAATCGGGATACAAAGTGCTGCCCATATAAGTGAAAACAGCGGACATATCTGACCAAAAATATTAAATGGCAGCGCTGAATAATCCCAAATGTTAAGCTTAAGCTGTAAATTTAAAAGACAACCAAAACAAAATTCGACTGCGGTGATAACGCCCGAACCAATCAAGCATTTTTTGAGCAGGGATAGGGAATAATGCTTTTTGTAAATGCGATAAAGCATAAGAAAGCAAAGCCCGCCTGCAATGCCCATGGTAAAATGGGTGTATCTGCGCCATGCAAGTTCAATAAGACTATATGCGGCATACCCAAAAGAAAAAAGACAAATATCGGTAACGACTCGTTTCATATATTTTCTCCTTAAAGCTGATTATCCTTATTTTTCCCCGAAAAATCAGGATATGCATGAGTTATTGAAAGGATATTTTAAAAAAATGTCGAAATAAAGAAAAAAGCTTTGTATTTTGTGAAGTTATGTGCTATAATCAAACTGTATCTTTATAAATAAATTACGGGGTGAATTTTTATGGAAAATAAAAACAAAGTTAGTGTCAAAATTTACGGAACGGATTACACCATACTGACAGAAGACCCTGAGGAGTATCTCCTTGAGCTTGCCTATGAGCTTGATTCGGATATGAAAAAGCTCTGCCAGCGCAGCACCAGAATCACTGCAACTTCGGCTGCAGTTCTCTGTGCTTTGGATTACCTTGATAAAAGAAATAAAGAGGTCGAGACTAGTGACCGTATGCGCCTTCAAATTAATGACTATATTCAGGATACTGCAAGGGCGCGCATTGAACTTGATGATGCAAAAAGAAAGATTGAACGCCTTGAGCGTGAACTTGATCGCTTAAGAGCAGAAAATCGCTAAATTGGAGGAACGGGATTTTTTATGCAAACTCCCGATGCTTTTGTTTTGCCTAAAACCCCTGAAATTCTTGCCCCTGCGGGTAGCTTTGAGTCTGTTGTAGCAGCTGTTCGTTGCGGTGCAGATGCTGTCTATCTCGGAGCACAACAGTTCAGCGCCAGAGCTTCCGCTCAAAATTTCAGTTTGCAGGAGCTTTGTGATACAGTTGCTTATTGTCATGACCGTGATGTTAAGGTACATCTTGCATTAAATACTGCGCTTTATGATAGGGAGCTTTTTGAAGCGGCACATCTTGTGGAATATGCCGCACAGGTCGGCGTCGATGCACTTATCGTTTCCGATCTCGGAGTGCTTTCTCTCGCAAAAGAAATCTGTCCTTCTCTTGCACTGCATGCTTCCACACAATTAGGAATAGCAAGCCCCTCGGGAGCGCAGGCTGCAAAAGAGCTTGGTTTTGCTCGGGCGGTGCTTGCCCGCGAACTTAGCCGCCAAGAGATTACCGAGATAACAAAACAGGATATTATTGAAACCGAGGTCTTTGTCCATGGTGCGTTATGTATGTGTGTTTCGGGCCAGTGCTATCTGTCTTCGGTGTTGGGAGGGCGCAGCGGTAACCGCGGAAGATGTGCTCAGCCATGCAGGCTTTCGTACAGCGTTGCTAACGGTAAAAATGAGCACGCTTTAAGCCTTAAGGATCTTTCCCTCTGCTCCCATATTTCAGAGCTTGCAGCCCTCGGCGTTGATTCCTTTAAAATAGAGGGGAGAATGAAACGCCCGGAATATGTAGCGGCGGCGGTTTCTCTTGTAAAAGCAAGCCTTAAAGGATGCGAGGATAGCGAGCTTTTTTCTCTCGCTCGTGATATATTTTCTCGCAGTGGGTTTACCGATGGATATTATAATTCTCAAATAAATAAAACCATGTTTGGCTTTCGCAGTAGGGAGGATGCAGAGCGCGCCCGCGATGCAATGCCCCGCCTGCATGAGCTTTATCGCAGAGAATTGCAGCGAGTTGCCGTTCATGCCAAAATAGAGATTTGCGAAAATAAGCCGATAAAACTTTCGCTCTTTGATGAGCGGGGAAATGTGGCAACGGTTCAGGCAGAGCCTATGGACGGGCCCAGTGCTCAAGAGCAAGCGGTACACCGCCAGCTTTCGCGTTTAGGAACTACGCCGTATTTTTTGGCTTCGCTTGATGCAAAAATACAAAATGCAGCGGCCTCCCCGTCACTTTTAAATGAATTAAGGCGTAAGGCGGTAAGTGAACTCTCACAAAAAAGAAGTGCGCCGCCAAAACGTGAGATAAACAAGCCCAAACCTTTTCCTCCTGTTTTGCGCATGCAAAACGGGCAAAAAATCTCTGCCCGCTTTGAGAATTTGGAACAAATGGAAGCGTGCGCCTTATTGTGTGATGAAATTGTTTTTCCGGTGCGAAAAATACTCACCCTGATTTCACAAAATCGTTTGTCTTGCGTGTGCACAAAAAAACTTACCGCCGAGCTTGATCGTTTTGCATTCTCAAATGATAATTTCACAAAAAACGCGCTTGAAACTTTAAAACAAGCAGGAATTAATCGTGTTTGCGTTCAGAATATCGGCCAGTTTGTTCTCTGTAAAAATGCGGGTATGCAAATAACATGGGGCCCGTTTATGAACACCGCAAACAGCCGGGCGCTACAGTTGCTGTCCTCTTTGTCGGTAGATCGGGCAGTAGCCAGTTTTGAGCTTTCGCAAAAAAACCTTTTTGAACTTGTTCCACATATACAAATAGGTGCACTTGTTTATGGCTATTTGCCGCTTATGATGACAAGGGCTTGTCCGGTAAAATCGTTGCTTGATTGTAAAAGCTGTAACACAAAAATAAACCATCTTACTGACCGTAAGGGGGCACACATGAAACTGCTCTGTCGCACAGCGGTGACCGAGGTTTATAACTGCGTTCCGCTTTGCGCCGAAATGGAAAATGGTTTTTTTGATAAAACAGATTTTCTGTTTTGCTTTTTTACATTCGAAAGTCCCCAACGCTGTTTCGAGGTTTTACAGGATATAAAAATTCATAAATCACCCTCTTTACCCGAGGGTTTTACCCGTGGATTGTATAAAACGGGTGCAATTTAGCGGAAAAAATGAAAAAATTTACAGTTTTGTATTGTGAAAAGGAAAAAATAGGGTTATAATATAAGATAGCTTAGTGTTTTATTGAGAAATTTCTTGCGCTTGAGAGAGGAGAAAAAAATGTTTAAGATTAACTTTAATATGTTTTCCAAGGATATTGGTATTGATCTTGGTACTGCAAATACCCTTGTTTATATGAAAGGCAAAGGCATCATCATGCGTGAGCCCTCGGTTGTTGCCAAGGATATTAAAAACAACACCGTTAAATTTGTGGGTAGAGAGGCAAAAGAGGTTATCGGAAGAACCCCCGGCTCCATTGTTGCCGTAAGCCCCCTCAAAGATGGTGTTATTTCCGATTTCGCTATTGCTGCAACTATGCTTAAAATTTTCATTTCAAAAGTTATCGGTAACTCTGCGTTTAGTAAACCCAGAGTTGTTATCTGTATTCCTTCCGGAGTCACTGAGGTGGAAAAAAGAGCTGTTAAGGACGCAGCTTATAAGGCAGGCGCAAAGCAGGTCAATGTTATTGAGGAACCCATGGCTGCTGCAATCGGCGCAGGTTTGCCGATTTCTGAGCCTGTCGGAAGCATGGTTGTTGATATTGGCGGCGGTACAAGTGAGGTTGCTGTTATTTCCCTCGGCGGTATTGTAACTGCCCGTTCGGTTCGCGTTGCCGGTGATCAGTTTGACTTAGCTATCATTAACTATATTAAGAAAAAATACAACCTCCTCATCGGTGAGAGAACGGCTGAAGCAATCAAGATTGAAATTGGTTCTGCATATCCTTATGAGGGCGAAACCACCATGACCATTAAAGGCAGAAATCTTGTGGACGGTTTGCCGAAAAATATCACGATTGAATCCTATGAGGTGAGAGAAGCGCTTGCCGATTCGCTTGACCAAATTGTGGATGCTGTAAAATCTACTCTTGAGAACACCCCGCCCGAGCTTTCGGCAGATATTATTGATAACGGTATCACCTTAACAGGCGGCGGCGCACTTTTGCGCGGTCTTGATGAGCTTATTACGCATGAAACAGGAATTCCGGTTCATATTGCTGAAAATCCGCTGGATTGCGTTGCAGAGGGCACCGGCATGATGCTCGAGGATATTGATAGACTCAGCGATGTTCTGCTTGACGAGGATTAATGCATAAACTATTCTGAGGGGCGCAGGCGGAAATTTCCGTCTGCACCTGTTTTTTCTAAAGCTTTTCAAGAAAGGAGGAACCTTTGATGAAAGATTTTTTTAAAGGGCGTACATTTAAAGCAATTTTGTGTATTGTTGCTGTTATTATCGGTGTTATGATTCATCAGGCAGCTTCGGGAAACTATGCTTCATTTTCAGAAGCGATAGTCGGAACTGTTGTTGCGCCTGTTGTTAAGGTTTCCTCTGTTATTTCGGATAAGGTTGCAGGTTTTTTTAATATGCTGCTTTCGGCTAAGGACACCGAAGAAGAAAATAAGCAGCTGAAAAAAGACCTCGCTGAGGCTTACGGAAAACTCAGTGATTTCGAAAAGTATAAAAACGAAAATGAGCAGCTTAAAGAATTTCTTGAAATAAAGGAGCTTAATCCTGATTATAAAATGGAATCGGCAATGGTTATCGGGCGTGATAGCGCGGCGCGCTTTGGCGGATTTACTGTTGATAAAGGAACCTTGAACGGAGTTTCTGTGAATGCTCCTGTTATAACCGATGAGGGGCTTGTCGGTGTTGTAACTCATGTTGCGCCAACTTATAGCGTTGTTACCACAATTCTCGATCCTGAAATCAATGTTGGCGTTTATAACTCCCGTACACAAGCAACAGGGGTTGTCGGCGGTGCAGCGGATCTTTTTGACAATGGTAAAACCAAGCTTCGTCTTCTTCCGCGAGATACCGCTCTGCTTAGTGGTGATATTATTGAAACTTCCGGAATCGGTGGTGTTTTCCCTGCGGGAATTCTTATCGGAACAGTGGATGTTATTAAAGCTGAAAATTCCGGTGTTTCCATGTATGCAGAAATTAAACCTATTGTAAATGTTTTGGAAGTCAAAAATGTAATGATAATTACCGATTTTGATGTTGATGAAAAACCTCAGAAATCGGAAAACAAGCCTTCGGAGGAAACCGAAAGTGAAATAGCTTCAAAGAATCAGCATTAAGATATATTGAAAGGGAGGCAAAAAGTGTGAGAAATCAAAAATCCCGCAGAATTGTAAAATGGGTAACTTACATTCTCTTCGCACTGCTCCTTTTTTGCCTTCAGTTTGCTCCTCAGCGTTTGGGGCTGTTTGCTGATGTAATGTTTTTGCTGCCCTTTGCGGTGGCTCTTTCTTGTTATGAGCAGATAGTGCCGTCAGCTGTTATGGCAACCGTTTGCGGCTTTTTTTGGGATTACAGCGCCCAGCGGCAGTTTGGATTTCATGCGCTTGTTCTTTGTATTATCTGCGTTATTGCTGCACTTGTTATGAAATTCTATGTTCGTCCCGTTTTTGTCAGCGTGAGCGTAACCGTTGCGGCAGCCGCATTGGTATATGGTCTTGCTGATTTCTTTTTCTTTTATTCGCTCAGGGATTATCCGGCTGTTGAGAGTTTACTACTCTCAGAATATTTGCCTGCCTTCTTTAAAACGATAATTTTTGGTGTGGGTATTGCTTTGGTTGTCGAAAAAATTTATAATCTTAGCCCCATAAGGGCAAAATTTGATCAGGAATAAGCCTCTGAAAAGGGAAGTGACATTGTATGAAACAGAAAAGAGCAGCATTTTCAAGAATTATTATTCTTGCAGTCATTCTTGTTGCCGTTTTTGCTGTCTTCATTGTCCGAATGATGCAATTACAGCTTGTAGATGGCGAAAGCTATCGCCAGATGAGCGATGTTCGCTATACCCGTGAGGTCACTGTTAAGGCGGCTCGCGGTGAAATTGTAGACCGTAATGGGATTCCTCTTGCCGCAAACAGAACCGGGTATAATATTGTTTTTGATAAAAGCTATATTAAAATGTCAGAGGTAAATGAGATAATCCTTGCCGCTGCTGAAATTGCGGCTAAACAAAATGAGAAATATAATCAATCCATTCCGATAACAGAAATTGCGCCTTACGCATTTCGCGATGGTTTTGAAACATCCGTTGCATCCCTAAAAGCAAGAATAGGGCTTCAGGACTATGCAACTATTGAAAATGTTTGGGATGCACTTTGCGAGCGATATGACATTGACAAAAAGCTCAATGATGCTCAAAAACGCATTATCATGGGTGTCCGTTATGAAATGGAGATAAAGGGCTTTACTGTTAGCGCACCATACACTTTCTCGGAAGATGTTTCTATGTCCACCGTCGCGGAGATACTCGAAAAAAGCATTACCTATACCGGTGTCGGAATTTCTGAGCAAAGTATCCGAGAGTATCCCGATGGTACGATTGCTCCCCATATCCTCGGAACGATTGGCCCTATTTATGCTGAGGAATATGCTGAACTGAAAAATCAGGGATATAAACTTAATGACTATGTCGGTAAAAGCGGTATTGAAAAAGCTTATGAGCAATATCTGCGTGGCACTGACGGAATTAAAGTTATTGAGTTTGATGTAGATGGTAATGTAATAAGCTCTTATATGAAGGTCGATCCTATTCCGGGCAATACGATTGTGCTTACCCTCGATTCCCAACTTCAGAAAACAGCACAAACCGTTTTGGAACAGCGTATTCTTGAAATTGCTGCGACAAATCCTGCAGGTAAAGGTGCAGAAGCCAATGCAGGTTGCGTTGTTGCATTAAATCCGCAAACGGGTGAGGTATTGACCGCTGCAAACTACCCTTCTTATGATATTACCGAATATTATTCCAATTACTCCGAGCTTGCAAACAATGAGCAGAAACCGCTCTTTAACCGCTGTTTTAACGGTGCTTATGCTCCGGGCTCTACCTTTAAACCCTGCATGGGTGTGGCTGCCATGTGCAGCGGGACCATTGTTCCCACTTCTACCGTGAGTTGTCGGCGCGTGTATGACTATCTGGACATGAAATTCACCTGTATGGGTTACCACTCCAATATTAATCTTTCAAATGCTTTGCGTGTGTCTTGTAATATTTTTTTCTATGATGTTGGTAAACGTATGGGAATCAGCACCATAAACACCTACGCATCCAAGCTCGGACTTGGGAAACCAACGGGGCTTGAGCTTGCTGAAAACATCGGCAGACTTGCCAGCCCGGAATACCGCAAGTCTCAGGGGCGAGAGTGGTATCCGGGAGATGTGCTTCAGGCTTCTATCGGTCAGTCCGATAGTATGTTTTCGCCGCTCCAGATCGCTGTGTATACCGGAACCATCGGAAATAACGGTGTTCGTATGCAGGCGCATATTGTTAAAAAAATCGTAAGCTACGATTATGAAACGGTGGTTTATGAGCATAAAAATACCGTTTTAGATACCATTGAAAATATCAACGGAGCTTTTGAAGCTGTAAAAGAGGGAATGTACCTCGTTTCTACAAAAGGAACAGGCCGTTCGGCTTTTGGGAATTATTCCATAAGGGTCGGCAGTAAAACCGGCTCACCTGAAAACTATGGAAACAAGGCGGCAAATGCTGTTTTCACCGCAATCGGACCTCTGGATGATTGTAAACTTTCGGTAGCTGCTGTGGTGGAATATGGATATAACGGAAACAAAGCCGCATCGATTGTAAAAGCTATTTTTGATAAGCATTTCTTTGAAAGTGATGAACGAAACTCTCCTATAACGGAAAATAGTCTGCTCTCTTAAAAAAATTGTGCAATTCTATTTACAACCCGACTAAAATTTGTTATATTAATACTATATGGGATAAAAAACAGAAACGGGGAAAAAGCATGGGAAAGGTTATGCTTGTAACCTCCGGAAAGGGAGGAACAGGGAAATCCACAGTTGCACTCAATCTCGGCATCTCTCTTGCGAGTGAAGGGAAAAAGGTGGTTGTTTTGGAACTGGATAGCGGTCTTAGATGTCTTGACCTCATGCTTGGTATCGATGATATTGTTTTTGATCTTGGTGATATATTAAGCGGTAAATGCGATGTTCAAATGGGGGTATATCCTGTCGAATATGTTTCCGGTCTGAGTATTATTGCCGCTCCCGCCCATTTAAACCAGCTTATTTCGAAGGAGCGGTTTTGCCAGCTTTGTAGGTATCTGGCAAAAAGCCATGATTATGTAATCTTAGATACACCGGCAGGCCTTGGCTTTGCGTTGGAAATTGCGGCAGCTGCCAGCAGTATGGCTCTTGTTGTTACAAATCTTTCTCCTATTAGCGTCCGCGATGCTGAAAAAGCAGCGCAAAAGCTTTCTCGGGCAGAAAATATAAAAATGCGGCTTGTGGTTAATATGGTTCCGCTGGAGATAAGCAGTAAGGCTAGTCTGCCGGATATTGATGATATTATTGATGAAGTCGGTGTACAGCTTATTGCTCTAATTCCCGAAGATGAGTCTCTTCGAAAGAGCATTCCCGAAAGAACAAAAAAAGAAATAAAAAAAAGTGTAGGTATGCTTGCTTTTTCAAATTTGGCAAAACGCATTTTGGGGCGTGATGTCCCATTGCTTTTAAGATAGAGAGGGGACGAACTGATATGAACATTGCTTTAATAGCACATGATGCGAAAAAAGAGATGATGATTCAGCTTTGTATTGCATACAAAAGAATTTTGGGAAATCATCAGCTTTATGCAACTGCAAAAACCGGAAAGCTCGTTTCCGATGCAACAGGTCTTGAGGTTGTAAAGTTTCTTTCGGGAGACCAAGGCGGCGACCAACAGATCGCAGCCAAGATTTCATGGAATGAGATAGATATGGTTTTGTATTTTAGAGACCCCAACAATCCAAATCGACGTGAAAACGATCCCTGTGATAATAATATTATTCGTCTTTGCGATGTAAATAATATCGCCATTGCAACCAATATGGCAACCGCTG
>JAZQMT010000105.1:0-18260 GCA_045543635.1 Oscillospiraceae bacterium
CGTTTGTTTTTTAGAAAGGGACTGGATAATATGAATGTACTGTTTGTAGGTGATGTCGTTTCCGATTCCGGCAGAAAAATGCTTCGAAAACACCTTCCCGAGTTGAAAAGACAGTATAATATCGATTTAACAATTGTCAATGGGGAAAACTCTGCGTCAGGAAATGGCATGCTGCCTTCCTCGGCAGAGGAGATATTTGCATGCGGTGCCGATGTTATTACCGGCGGCAACCACACCTTTCGCCGCCATGAGATACTTGACTATCTTGATACCCATGAATACGCAATTCGCCCCTATAATTGCTTAAATCAAGATGCAAGCGGCAGAGGATATGTTGTCTGCGATTTGGGTAAAACACAGGTCTGTGTAATAAATCTAATAGGTAATGCCTATATTGACGGATATTCGAATGCTTTTTATGCAATCGATGAGCTTTTAGAAAAGATAGAACAGAAAATTATTATCATTGACTTTCATGCCGAGGCAACGGCAGAAAAAGCTGCTCTTGCACATTATCTTGATGGCAGGGTTTCCGCTATCATCGGCACCCACACCCATGTCCGCACTGCCGATGCAAAAATTTTTCCGAATGGACTTGGGTTTATCACCGATGTCGGAATGACCGGACCGTATTTTTCTGTTCTAGGCGTTAATGCACAGCGCGCAATTGCCCGTATGCGCTCCAGCACTCCCGTTCGCTTTGAAACCGCTCAGGGACCATGCTGTCTAAATGCTGTATTTCTTGAGATTGATAGGGAAACCGGAAAAACTTTAAAAATTCAATCTTTTGAGGTAACAGAAGTTGCAAAAACACGGTAAATATGTTGCACTTTTGTTGACAGAGCTTTTGGTAAAATGGTAAAATAATGTGAAAAAGAAGGTCACGGCTATTATGCTGTGCGAAAGTAAGGTGAAATAAGTGGTAAGCAGTATGACAGGGTTCGGTAAATGCACCGAGCTTGTAGGCGGCAGAGAGATCACTGTTGAAATCAAATCGGTAAATCATCGATATTTCGAGTTTTCGGCGCGTGTTCCTCGGGCTTATGGATTTTTGGAAGAAAAGCTTAAATCTTATGTTCAAAAAAAGATTGCAAGAGGAAAAATCGAGGTCGGTGTTTTTATCGTTAATATAGAAACAACGGATACTAAAATTTCTGCAAATGAGGCTTTGGCAAAAGGATATGTCGATGCACTTCGCTCGCTTTGTGAGCCTTTGGGGGTTGCTGATGATATTCGCCTCTCATCTGTTGCTCGCTTTCCGGATGTTTTCTCGGTCACAAGGGAGGAGACTGACGAAACGCAGCTTTGGTTGGATGTAGAGTGTGCACTTGAAAAAGCGGTCAATGCATTTTCTTTGATGCGTGCCACCGAGGGCGAAAACCTTAAAAAAGATCTCGGTACACGATTGCTTAATATTGAAGCGCTTGTTTCTAAAATCGAGGAGCGTGCTCCCCAGAGGGTTAAAGAATACCGTGAGAGGCTCTATCAGAAGATAAGCGAGGTTCTTTCCAACAATGCTATTGATGAATCTCGTATTATCACCGAGGCGGCAATTTTTGCAGATAAGATTGCTGTCGATGAGGAAACGGTTCGTTTGAGAAGCCATATCGGTCAATTTCGCGAAATCATGGAGCTAAATGAACCGATCGGCAGAAAGCTTGATTTTTTAATTCAGGAGTTTAATCGCGAGGCAAATACCATCGGATCCAAATGCCAGGATGCCGAGGGAGCACGAGTTGTTGTTGATATAAAATCTGAAATAGAAAAGATAAGAGAACAGGTGCAGAACATCGAATAAAGGCAAACATAAAAGGAGAACTCTTTATGAAACTTATCAATATCGGTTTCGGAAATATGGTGTCGGCGAATAGACTTATTGCTATCGTCAGCCCTGAGTCTGCCCCAATTAAACGGATTATTCAGGACGCGCGTGACCGTGCAACCCTTATTGACGCAACCTATGGAAGAAGAACCCGTGCAGTTATCATTACCGACAGTGAACATGTTATCCTTTCGGCAGTTCAGCCCGAAACCATCGGTAACCGTTTTAGTAATAAAGACGATGTGGAAGAGGAGTCTGATGATGAGTAAAGGAAAAATTCTTGTGCTGTCAGGTCCGTCAGGAGTCGGAAAGGGAACTGTGGTGCAACGCATTTTAGAGATGGACGATAATGTAACCCTTTCCATTTCCGCCACTACCCGTGCAATGCGCGAGGGTGAGCAGGAGGGTGTGCATTATTTTTACATTTCTCATGCCGAGTTTGAAAAAAAGCTGAAAAATAATGAAATGCTGGAATATAATTCTTACAACGGCAATTATTACGGCACATTAAAAAGCTATGTGGATAGCCTCCTCGTTTCGGGTAAACATGTTCTTTTGGAAATTGATGTCAACGGTGCATTTCAAATAAAAGAAAAACGCCCCGAAGCTGTTACAGTTTTTCTCACAGCACCCTCTGTTGAGGAAATAGAACGGAGGCTTCGAAAAAGAAATACGGAAACGGAAGATGTTATCGCAGAGCGCTTGCGTATTGCAAAGCAAGAGTTGCTTCACGCGCCTGATTATGATTTTATTGTTTGTAATGATGATGTTGACGGTGCTGCTCAGCAAATTTTGGATATATTAAATAAGTAATCATTAGAAAGAGGAGAAATATTATGTTAAGACCTGCAATGAACGATATTCTTGAAAACGGACAAAGCTATTATTCCTTTGTTATCGCTGTGGCAAAAAGAGCGAGAGACATCGCTGAGGACTCAATAGAAAAAGGTGTTTTGCTTGATGAAAAGCCTGTTGATTTGGCTGTTCACGAGTTTGCAGACAGAAAATATGTTTTTTGCGAAACCGAAGCAAGCAAAGGTTAATAAAATCTTTTTCGCTTGGGCGTAGATTATCATTTAAAAAAAGGGGGCAGTGTTTTGTCGGAACTTAAAATTGTTAAAGTTGCGGTTGAAAACACCGCTCTTTCTTTTGATGGTTTTTTTGATTATGCTGTTCCCAATGAGCTTTCTGATTACGCACAAATCGGCTGCCGCGTGCTGGTGCCGTTTGGCAGAGCGAATGTGAAAAAGATTGCCATGATTTTTGATATTCCTGATACCGCCGAGATAGCTCACCTTAAAAAAATTACCGCCGTTTTGGATAATGCCCCTGTTTTAAGCAGAGAACAGTTGGAACTTTCTCAATGGATGGCTCAAAACACCTTTTGTCCCATCTATGAAGCGGTAAAGGTGCAGCTTCCCTCGGGCATGCACCTGCATCTTACGGAGTGTTATGAATGTGCGGAAAATGGAAATCCCGAGGCGTTAGCCGCCCTTTCTGAGGAGCAACAGCGTATTTATCGCGAAATTTCTGCCGCATCAAAGCCGATCACGCAAAAAAAGCTGTTAGAACGCTTTGGGTTTGTAAATGATGGTGTGCTGGAGGATATGCTCAAAGCGGGTATCGTGAGAAAAGTTGATAAGGCAGAGATGACCGTTTCGGATAAAACAATTAAAACTGCCCGTCTGGTAGCCGATTTTTCAAATGAAATCAAGCTTACCCCAAAACAAACTGCCGTGATTTCTGTTCTGCAAGATGTAGGGGAAGCGAGCGTGAAAGATATTTGTTATTTTACAGGTGTCAGTCCTGCAGTGATAAATACCCTTTGTAAAAAAGGCGTGCTGGAGCTTTTTGATGCCCAAGTTATGCGTGTAGACGAGGTGTTACAGTGCGAAAAAAGCACTGTTTCAGAAATAGAGCTTTCTGAAAGTCAAAAAAATGCCTATAACGGTATAAAAGAATTATTGTCAACAGGAAAACCGCAGGCAGCGCTTTTGTATGGCGTTACGGGCAGCGGAAAAACACAGGTTTTTTTAAAACTGATCGGAGATGTTATCTCCATGGGCAAACAAGCTGTTGTTATGGTTCCGGAAATCTCTCTCACACCGCAAACGGTTAAAATATTTTATAAGTACTTTGGTTCCGCCGTCGCAGTTTTGCATAGCGGACTCTCTATTGGTGAACGCTATGACCAGTTTAAGCGCATTAGAAACGGTGAGGTTTCGGTCATTGTCGGAACCAGGTCAGCGGTTTTTGCGCCTCTTTCCAATATCGGCATTATTGTGATGGATGAGGAACAGGAATCTACTTATAAATCCGAAAGCTCGCCACGCTATCATGCAAGAGAAGCGGCTAAATTTCGCTGTAAAAAGAATAATGCGCTGCTGCTTTTGGCTTCGGCAACTCCCAGCGTTGATAGTTATTACTATGCTCAAAGCGGGAGATACAACCTGTTTGGTATGGAGGAGCGTTTCGGAAAAGCACAGCTTCCTCAGGTGACTATCGTGGATATGTCGGGACGTGATATTGCCTTGCGCGATTCTGCGTTCAGCGCAACGCTTATTGAGGAAATAGAAAATAACCTTTCCCGCGGGGAACAAACTATATTGCTGTATAATCGCCGCGGTTATCACACGATTGCATCATGCGGTGATTGTAAACAGGTTGTTTCTTGTCCCAATTGCAGCATTGCATTGACCTATCATAAAAAAAACAACCGCATGATGTGTCATTACTGCGGGTACAGCAAAGAAATTGAAACAAGCTGCTCTGCCTGCGGAAGTAGCCGTATTTTCTATCGCGGACAGGGTACACAGCGTGTTGAGGATGAACTGTCAATTCTTTTTCCAGAGGCGCGCATTATGCGAATGGATATGGATAACTCCGGCGGGAAATCTGCACATCAAAAGCAGTTTGACGCATTTGAGCGCGGTGAATATGACATTTTGGTTGGAACACAGATGGTTGCTAAGGGGCTTAACTTTCCTAATGTAACCCTTGTGGGCGTTCTTAATGCAGATCAAACGCTGTATTCAAACGATTTCAGAGCATATGAGCGCGCGTTCTCGCTTATTACACAGGTGGTTGGAAGAAGCGGTAGAGGAGAAAAGAACGGCAGAGCGATTATCCAAAGCATGACTCCGCAAAACCCTGTCATTTCACTTGCGGCACAGCAGGACTATCCCGAGTTTTTCAGGCAGGAAATATCAGTTCGAAAAGCAATGTTGTATCCGCCGTTTTGTGACCTCTGCGTTGTTGGATTTGTTTCAAGCTCTCATGTACAGGCGCAAAAGGGAGCCGAGCGTTTTGTGGAAATGATAAAAGAGAAAAAACCTGAAGATATGGGTATTCCGTTGCGTGTGCTTGGACCTTCCCCTATGAATGTTGTAAAGGTTAGCGGGAAATATCGTTATCGGCTTATTATAAAGTGCAAAAACAATAAGGCATTTCGAACTATGCTCATGGAGCTTTTAAAAAGCTTTATGAATATGCGAGAAAATAAAGATGTAACCGTTTATGCCGACTTAAATGATGTCGGAAATATGTAGATAGGAGAATGATTGTGGCTATCAGACAAATCGTAACCGATGAAGAATTTTTGAGAAAAAAATGTAAACCCGTAGAAAATTTTGACAAAAAACTCTGGACTCTGCTTGATGATATGGCAGAGTCCATGTATGCGGCGAACGGTGTAGGTCTTGCCGCAAATCAGGTTGGTGTTTTGCGAAAGGCTGTTGTAATTGATGTGGACGATGAGCTTTTAGAGCTTATAAATCCCGAAATAATCAAAACTGAAGGCACACAAAACGGTCAGGAGGGTTGTCTTTCCTTTCCGCGTAAATTCGGCGATGTTTGCCGCCCCCGCGTTGTAACCGTAAAAGCACAGGATCGTTATGGTAAGGAGTTTACCTTAACAGGAGAGGATTTGCTTGCCCGCGCATTCTGCCATGAGATAGACCACCTTTACGGTAAAGTTTTTGTTGATATTGCTGTTGGTTTGCACATAGAAAAATAGATTTGGAGGTTTTGCATTGAATATTGTTTTTATGGGAACGCCTGATTTTGCCGCCGCATCGCTTTCGGCAATTATTCATGCAGGATATAATGTTGCGGCTGTTTTTACACAACCGGATAAACCGGTCGGCAGACACCGCACCATAACGCCTCCGCCGGTAAAAGAGCTTGCAATAAAACATAATATAAAGGTTTTTCAGCCTGATACATTAAAGGACGGTCAGGTGGCTAAAATAATAAAAGAGCTCGCTCCCGATGTGATTGTTGTTGTAGCATATGGAAAGCTTATCCCCGAGGAGATCCTTTCTATTCCGCCGTTTGGATGTATCAATGTCCATGGCTCTCTGCTGCCGCAACTTCGCGGTGCTGCTCCTATTCAGTGGTCGGTTATTAACGGTGAAAAATATGCCGGAGTTACTACCATGTATATGGATAAAGGTCTCGATACAGGCGATATTATTTTAACCGATAAAACTGAAATAAAAGCAGGCGAAACGTCAGGCGAGCTTTATGAGCGTTTGGCACCTATGGGTGCGCAGCTTGTTGTTAAAACGATTGAGCTTTTGAAAAAAGGGGCGGCACCGCGCACACCACAGGATGAGCGTGCAGCCACCTATGCTCCGATGCTTAATAAAGAAATGGCCGTTCTTGATTTTTCAAGAGGCACAAAGGAGCTTTGCTCACTCATTTGTGGGCTTAATCCTTGGCCTGTCGCATACACAACACTTGAAGGAAAACGACTAAAGGTTTTTCGTGCTATACCTTATGACGGAGCGGGTATAGAAGGAGAGCTTATTGATGAAAAACGCTTTGTTGTTGCTTGCTCGGATGGTGCACTGGAATTTTTAGAGGTTCAGCTTGAAGGAGCGAAAGCACAAAGCGGAGAAGAGTTTATGCGCGGAAAAAGGCTTCCGCTCGGTACACAGTTTAAATAAGAAAGGAAACATTTATGCCGTATTTTTATATGGATTATTGGTATCTCATTTTAGTTGTTCCGACAATCATTATTGCTGCGATTGCACAAATAAGGGTGAATTCTGCCTTTAAAACCTATAATATGTATCAAAGCCGTATTGGGCTTACTGCTGCAGAGGTCACAAGGCGTATTTTGGATAATAATGGGCTTTCTAATGTCTCGGTGCAGCATGTTAACGGTAAGTTAACAGATCATTATGACCCCAAAAATAATGTTATTCGTCTTTCAGATTCGGTTTATAACAGCACATCCATTGCCGCTATCGGCGTTGCTGCACATGAAGCGGGACATGCGGTACAGCATGCTGCCAAATATGTGCCTATAAAGATAAGGAACAGTCTTGTTCCCATTGCAAATCTGGGCACTACTATGGCCCCCTTTATCATTATTTTCGGATTATTGCTTTCTTTTGAACCTATGATATGGACAGGTATTATCCTTTACAGTGCCATAGCACTGTTTCAGCTTGTCACCTTGCCGGTAGAGCTTAATGCAAGCCGCCGTGCACTTGCAACGCTTTCTTCTATGCAGATACTGGACACAACAGAGCAAAAAGGTGCGAAAAAGGTGCTCACTGCTGCCGCACTTACCTATGTTGCAGCACTGCTTACAACCTTGGCAAATCTTCTGCGCTTTGTGCTTCTGGCAAGAGGTAGAAACAGAAGATGAAAAACGCAAGAGAACTGTGTCTTTCTGCTCTCATTCGTATGGAGAAGGATGAGGCTTATTCCAATATTGTTCTAAATTCGCTGCTTGAAAAGTCTCAATTATTGCGCGAGGAAAAAGCTTTTGCAACCCGCCTTTTTTATGGTGTGCTGGAAAAAAAGCTGCTTTTGGATTACAATATTTCGCTGCTTTCCAGGCGCCCGCTTAAAAAATTAGATGCAGAGGTACTCTGTATTTTGCGTCTGGGATTGTATCAGCTTTTGTTTTTAGATAGCGTACCCGATAGTGCAGCGGTAAACGAAAGTGTAAAGCTTTGTGACTTTGCAAAGAAAAATTCAGCCAAAGCACTGGTTAACGCCCTTTTAAGAACAAAAATCCGACAAGATAAAGAAATTTTCACTCCCAAAGCTGATGATACTTCTGCATTGAGTGCTTGTCTTTCGGCAGATGAAAGTATTGTGTCACTTTTCTTAAAGCAGTATGGCTTAGAGGAGACCGAGCAGATTTTTGCCGCATTTTCAAAGGAAACGCGGCAGTACATTCGCATTAATACCCGAAAAACAGGGTTTGATGAACTTTCCAATCTACTTTCGGAAAAACATATTTTTATAGAGAATCTCGAAGGGGTGGAGGGTTGTGCTGTTATTAAAAATTCAGGCGACCTTTCTCATTTAAAGGAATTTCAGCAGGGGCTTTTTTATGTGCAGGATTTAGCTTCCCAGCAATGCTGTGCCGCTCTTGAGCCTCAAAATGCCGGTCGAATTTTAGATGTCTGTGCCGCTCCCGGAGGAAAAAGCTTTACGCTTGCCCTTTTGGCAGATAAGAATACCGAGGTGGTTTGCTGTGATGTCAGTCAAAACCGCGTCAGTCTTATTAAAAAGGGAAAAGAACGACTTGAGCTTTCCAACATAATTCCCAAAATAAATGATGCACAAATTTTCAATAGTGAGCTCGGATACTTTGACAGAATACTGTGTGATGTACCGTGTTCGGGACTTGGCGTTATCGGTAAAAAACCCGAAATACGATATAAAAAAATTGTGCCTGAAGCACTCTTTTCGTTGCAATATGATATTTTGCAGACATCTGCAAAATATCTTGACAACGGTGGAATTCTTGTTTATTCCACCTGTACGCTCAATAAACGCGAAAATGAGGACGTGGTTTTTAAATTTCTTTCAGAATATTCTGAATTTGAGCCGTACCCGTTGTCTTTTGCAGAAAACGGTGAATTTTATAAAACATTTTTGCCTAACCGTGATGGTTGTGACGGTTTTTTTGTTGCAGCTATTCGAAAAAAATCATAAAAGGACGATAAGTTATGACCGAAATCAGTTCCTATAATCTTTCCGAACTGAAACAAATAATAAAAGAAATGGGTTTACCGCAATTTCGCGCAGCTCAAATTTATGAATGGCTGCATGTAAAGCTTGCGGAAAGCTTTGATGAAATGACCAACTTGGATAAAAATCTGAGAAAAAGGCTTTCAGAGCAATTTACCATCGCTATGCCTGCTATTTCCAGAAAACTGGTTTCAAAAATAGACGGAACTCATAAATATTTGTTTGAATATGCAGATGGTGAATGTGTTGAATCGGTGGTCATGCGTTATAAATACGGCAACAGTATCTGTCTGTCAACACAGGTGGGCTGTGCAATGGGCTGCAAATTTTGCGCCTCCACCAAAGCGGGAATAGTCCGCGATCTTTCGGCGGGTGAGATATTAGGTCAAATTTATCGCGCTCAGAAAGACATCGGCGAACGTATTTCTCATGTTGTTTTAATGGGAATAGGTGAGCCACTTGCAAATTTTGATAATGTAGTAAAATTTCTTTCTATGGTTTCCGATCCAAACGGGCTTAACATCGGTCAGCGTAATCTTTCGCTATCAACCTGTGGTATCGTTCCGAATATTGATAGGCTTGCGGAGCTTGATCTTCAAATAACACTATCGGTCTCGCTACATGCTCCTTTTAATGAGCTTCGCAGCAGCATGATGCCGATAAATAATAAGTATCCCATTGAACAACTTCTTGCTGCCTGTCATCGTTATATAAAAAAAACAGGGCGAAGAATTTCTTTTGAATACTCACTTGTTCGCGGTGTTAATGATACGCCTCAGCATGCTGAAAAGCTTTGCGAACTTTTAAAGGGCATGCTATGCCATGTAAATCTCATTCCTGTAAACCCAATAGAACAAGCCGATTTTGAAAAAAGCGATAAAAAGAGCATTGAAATATTTAAGAATATTGTAGAGTCCCATAAGATAACAGCAACCATTCGCAGAAAGCTCGGAGCCGACATCAATGCCGCATGCGGACAGCTCCGACGGGAAAGTAAGCAAATGCACGGATAATGTTGACAAAAGGGTTATAAAAGTGGTATTATAGTAAAGTAATTGTAGCCGTGCTAGAGGTGATTTGTGTGAAGGCATATGGTCTTACCGATATTGGAAAAGTAAGAGAATCGAATCAGGATTGCTTTGCTGTTTCGGTTGATGGAGCGCAGCCGGTCTGGGCTGTCGTTTGCGATGGAATGGGCGGAGCTAATGGAGGGTATTTTGCAAGCAGTACTGCTGCCGGAGCCTTTTCACACAGTATGGACATTAGCTTCGAGGGATTAAAAACAAAGCAGATAGAAAATGTTATGTGTGAGGCTGTCCAAACTGCGAATTACTCGGTTTATAAAACAGCTTGTAAGCAGCAGGATCTTGCCGGTATGGGAACCACCCTTGTTGCCGCTGTTGTTTTCGGTGATAGTGCCCATATTGTCCATGTGGGAGATAGCCGCGCTTATCAGATAGGAGATGGGAAAATTACCCGCCTTACTACCGATCATTCAGTCGTTCAGCAGCTTGTTGAGCTCGGTCAAATTACTGAACAAGAGGCAAAAGTCCATCCTGAAAAAAATATGATAACCCGCGCTGTCGGTGTAAAAGACTCGGTTGAGTCTGATGCTGCTTCGGTAAAGCTTCGTAAAAATGATGCTATCCTTCTTTGTACGGATGGCCTTACCAATCTTGTGGAAGAAAGCGAAATTTTCAATATTGTAGAAAATAATTCTCAGGAGGAAGCGGCAGAAATGCTCATTTCTCTTGCTCTCTCGAGAGGCGGTACAGATAATGTTACCGTAGTGCTTATAAAATGATAGACCTTATAAATAGGAGTGAAAAACTATGAATAAGTACATCGGCGTCAGGCTGGCAGGCCGCTATGAGATTCAGGAACAGGTCGGTATCGGCGGAATGGCAAATGTCTATAAGGCAAGAGATTTGATTGATGATATTACTGTTGCAGTCAAAATTCTCAAGGATGAATATATTCAGAATGAGGAATTTCTGCGCCGTTTCCGTAATGAGGCAAAGGCTATTGCAGGTCTTTCCCACCCCAATATCGTTAAGGTTTACGATGTTATTTATAACGATGATGTTCCCGCCATTGTTATGGAATATATCGATGGTATTACTTTGAAAGAATATATTGAGCGTGAGGGCATTCTTAAATGGAAAGAGGCCCTGCATTATACAGTGCAGATTTTAAGAGCACTTCAGCATGCGCACGATAAGGGAATTGTCCATCGCGACATTAAGCCGCAAAATATCATGCTATTGATGGACGGAACCATTAAGGTGATGGATTTTGGCATTGCTCGCTTTGCCCGTTTTGAGACCAAAACAATTTCAGGTAAGGTTATCGGTTCGGTGCACTACATAAGTCCTGAACAGGCTTGCGGTGATGTCACTGACCATAAAACCGATATTTATTCTATCGGTGTTATGCTTTTTGAAATGCTTACAGGCCGCCTGCCTTTTGAGGCGGATGCCGCTGTTTCGGTTGCCATGATGCAGGTTTCCAAAACTCCTGCAAGGCCCAGAGAAATCAATGATACTATTCCCGAAGGTCTGGAAGAAATAATTCTCAAAGCTATGCAGAAGGATACAAAGCTGCGCTATCAAAGTGCTGCCGAAATGCTTCGTGATATTGATGAGTTTAAAAAGAATCCCAGTATCCAGTTCTCTTATAAATACTTAAACGATGAAATGCCCACTCGCCATTTCGGTGCAGTTGCAAATGATGCTGCAAATGCTGATGAGGGAGAAGAAGAGGAGGAAAAGAAATCCCCTCTGCTTCCCATCCTTTTGGGTGTAACGTCTGCTGTTGTTCTTGCTGTTGTTATTTTTATTATCGTTGCATTGTCTAAGGGCGGAATCTTTAGCTCCACCAAAGCTATCACTGTTCCTGATGTCGTTGGTATGTCTATTACCGAGGCAATGGAAAAATATAAGGAATTTGATTTCAGCGGTTATGAAACTGCTTACAGTGATGAGTTTGAGGAAGGCATTATTTTCGAGCAGGAAGAAAAAGCCGGTAAACAAACCAAAAATTATAAAATGGAAGTCTGGGTCAGCCTCGGTGCCAAAAAGGCAGAGATTCCTGATGTAACCGAATATGAGGTCAGCGCCGCTATTGATGCGCTTAAAAAAGCGGGATTTGAAAACTGGACAGAGATTCCGGAGGAAAGCTCTACTGTTTCTAAAAATCTTGTTGTGAGAACCAATCCGCAGCGTGGTGAAGAGGTGGCTCTATCTACAACTATCCAAATCTACTATGCAGTTGAAAAGCTTGAAAAGGTTCAGGTTCCTGATGTTCGTGATATGGATATTGCACAGGCAACACAGCTTCTTCAGGCAAAAGGTTTGGTCGTGAATGAGCCGGTTGAGGTCAATTCGGACAAAGCAAAAGGAATTGTTCTCTATCAGGATGTCACGCATGATACTTGGGTGGACCAGGGAACAAAGATCACCTTGAAGGTCAGCTCAGGCAAAAAACAGCAGACCAGTTATCAGATGGATATTCCCATCCCTGATTTTTATACAGGACAGATTGAGCTTATTGCAACGTTGGATGGTGAAACTGTTAAAACCTCTAATCTGTATGCAACTGATGTCGATAAATGGGAACTTTCTTTAAGCGGAACCGGAGTTCGCAAGCTCGTTATCCGTATTGATGGTTCGGTTTATAAAGCATATAATGTCAATTTTGATAGTCAGACCAATACGCTGCTTCAGGATAATACTGACATTTTGAAGTCTCAGCTTGCCAGCTCTACACCTCCGCAAGAGAATGTTTCGAGTGAAATTGCTGTTCCCGAAACGCCCGTAACATTGGAGTAATGTAGGTAAAAGTCCGCGTTTCAAAAAGAAAAAAGCAAAGCGGCGGTAGAATTCTATCGCCGCCTTTTGTAAATTTGTGAGGAATTTATGAAAAACAGTCAGGGCAGAATTTTAAAGGGAATCGGCGGTTTTTACTATGTCGAAACCTTTGATGGGATGGTCGAATGTCGTGCCAGAGGTGCGTTTCGTAATCAGGAAATGACACCGTATGTCGGTGATAATGTTATCATTGAGTATGACAGCGAAACGATGACCGGCGTTGTAGATACCATTCTTGCGCGTAAAAACTTTCTTGTTCGTCCTGCTGTCAGTAATATAGATAAGCTTTATATCGTTTGTTCGACGGTTCTTCCTCAGCCAAACCTTTTAAACATTGATAAATTAACTGCTGTCGCCGTTCATAACGGTATCGAGCCTATTATTGTTATTAGCAAAACAGACCTTGATAGTGCACAACAACTTGTCAGTATTTATGAAAAAGCGGGTTTTACTGTGTTTGAGACTAGTGTAAACTCGGATGATGGGGCAGAGGCAGTGAAAAAAAGCCTCAGCGGCTGTGTAAGTGTTTTTACAGGCAATTCCGGTGTCGGAAAATCAACGCTTATTAATCAAATGTTTCCCGAGCTCAAGCTTAAAACGGGCGAGGTTTCCATGAAACTTTCCCGCGGTAGGCATACCACTCGGCATGTCGAGCTGTTTCCTCTCGAGAGCGGTGGCTACCTTGCCGATACTCCCGGTTTTTCCAGTATTGATTTTGAGGGATATGCTGTTATAAAAAAGGATGAGGTGGTACACTGCTTTCCTGAGTTTGCAAAGTATATCGGCAACTGTCGTTTTCCTGATTGCAGTCATATCGGAGAAAGAGATTGCTCTGTTAAAACTGCTGTGGCAAATGGGTTTATTGCACCCTCCCGCTATGAAAGCTATTGCGCACTTTTTAAAGAAGCGGAAAAGATTCGGGATTGGGATATAAAGCAGAAAAGGTGATGCCCTTATGAAAAAATGTGCTATTTTTGCAGCAGCTCCGATTGGTAATTTTGACTATATCAATATCGAGCCTGATACAATGGTTATTTGCGCTGATGCAGGGATTCGCCATGCGAAAGCTTTGGGCAAAATCCCCGATCTTGTCCTCGGTGATTTTGATTCATGCGATAAAAACGAAACCGAAGGCTTTTGCACCGTAAGTTTTCCTCCTCGTAAGGATGATACCGACCTTATGCTCGCTGTAAAATACGGTATGGAGGCGGGCTGTGAGGATTTTACTATTTTTGGTGCCCTCGGAGGGAAGAGACTTGATCATACCGTTGCCTCCTTTGCGGTTTTGGGTTACCTTGCCGATAACGGTCTTTCCGGTAAACTTGTCGATGAGAACACCACTGTTCGTGTCCTTGAGGTAGGGGAGCATATCATTGCCAATAACGGGGGTTATCTTTCACTTTTTCCGTTTGGATGTGATAGAGTTTCGGTGCTTTTGTCGGGCACGAGCTATGAGGGGCATGCTTTGCTTACTAGTTCATTTCCTCTCGGTGTAAGTAATGAAATTATAGGACATTCGGCTGTTGTAACTGTCCTTCAGGGAGACGAAATGAGCCGCGCGCTTTTAATCCTCTCCCAAAAAGACTATTAACAAAAATAATGCGCTCCGCGTATAATGAAAATGAGCAATTCTATTTTTATTTTGAATTCGCGGAGGAGTTTTATGGGTAGAAGAAGAGGTACTTTTGGTCGCGTGCTTATTTGTGCCGGAATAGCAGTGTTGCTTTTGTCGTTCTGCTCATTTCGCTTTTTGGTAACTGTGGCGGCAATCATTTGTATTATTGTCGGCACAAAAATATTACTCTGTTCGTAAGGTTTCTTCGCGAGCTCAAAAGTTTTTTTACGAAATGGGGTATGAACTATATGAAGATCGTTGTTGTAAAAAGTCCGAAATTCCTAAAAGGTATATTAAGACTTATTTTCGGAATAAAAAAAGAGGATGATACATAAAAGGAGAGTAATATGGCAAGATTGACGTTAAAAGAAAAAGAAGAACAAAGGGAAAGGCAGCGGAGGAAGGAACGCGGGTATAGGGATTATTGGTTTCTTTTACTCATTGTAGGAATAGTTTGGCTTTTAGAAACTCCCGCAGTCGTAGGCCTGCTTCTTAGCGAAAGCCGCAGCCATTTCTTTTCTTATGGCATATTCATGATAATCCTTTCGGTTGGCGGTTTTTTAACAGCGGTACTCTTGCTGGCGCTGGATAAAAGGAAAGCCAGTGTTATCGTAAGCAGCATTACTGCAGTATTTATTCTGCTTATCTGTGCACTTATTTACGCAGGCTATCAAAGAGCCATTAATATCAGTGAAATGAATGTGCAACAGATCATTGTATCGTATGTAACGCCGCTTGCCGTTCCAATCGCAAATATAATTATGGTAAGCAGAAGAATATAAGACCGTGCTTAAAAACCACGGTCTTTTGCCCTTTGGAGGAATGAAAAAATGATAGCTATAAAACAAACCCCTGTTTACATCACAAGAGAACTTTGTTATCAGGCGAGAGTAGACTATGATGAGAGCAAAATATGTTATGCTGCGCTTGATGGGCGGGATATTTGCGGTTTTTGTATCTTTGTCATGCAGGATAAGACTGCGATTATTCTTTATGCCGAAGCACCTTCGCAGGATATATTGGATGGCGTTGTGCGCGCTGCTATTGCGGGTGGTGAGGAAAAAGGAGCCGAGTATTATGACTTTTCCGTTTCTCAACCGGTTGCAGAAAAGCTAATTCCCTTAGGATTTCGTAAAGCTCCTGGGACAAGCCCGCACTCTATTAAAAAATTATTTACCGTCTGTAAAGGCTGTGCAAAATAAAGGAGAAATTATAATGTATAAAATTACTTACCGTCCCCATGGTGTTTGTTCCCGCCAAATTGAAATAACACTTGATGGTAATGTTATTAAGCATGTCGAATTTGTCGGCGGTTGCGCAGGTAATACCCAAGGAGTTGCCCGCCTTGTTGAGGGAATGACGGTTGAAGAAGTTGTCTCTCGTTTAGAGGGCATTGAATGTGGCATGAAAGGGACATCATGCCCCGATCAGCTTGCAAAAGCGCTTATAGAAGCGGTTCGCAGTTGTAAATCTTAATTACTTTACACATGCTTTATTATAAATTGCTTGTATCGGAGGATTTCTATGCAGCAAACGAAAATTATGGACAGCGAATCGGTAGAGCGTGCCATTAAAAGAATTTCTCATGAAATAATTGAACGAAATAAGGGCTGCAAAGACCTTTGCATTATCGGAATTCGCCGTCGCGGTGTACCGCTTGCAGAGCGTCTTTGTAATAATATCAGTGCAATTGAAGGACAAAAGCCTCCAATGGGAATGTTAGATATTACGCTTTATCGAGATGATCTGTCGCAAGAGTTTGTTGACCCTGTCATTCATGCAACCAATATTCCATTCTCGGTAAAAGGGAAAAAAATTGTGCTGGTGGACGATGTTCTCTACACGGGTAGAACTGTCCGCGCTGCCATAGACGCACTTATCTCTCTCGGCCGTCCTTCTTGTATTCAGCTTGCAATCTTGGTCGACAGGGGACATAGAGAACTTCCAATTCGAGGCGACTATGTCGGAAAAAATATTCCTACTTCGCATGAGGAAAGGGTTTTTGTGAAAATTCCTGAGATTGATGGCGAAGGCGGCGTTTATATTGCAAGAACATAAAAAAATGTGATTTTTTGTATTAAAAATATTGCATTTTATTGAAAAAAGGATTATAATCTTGTATTATAATTTTTTAAAAGAGCTTATAAAACATTGGAGGAAAAATGTATGCAAAACAACAAACGACCCGATTCTATGCAGCGTATCAATTCTAAAGAGCTTGCGGATGCATTTATAAGTGAGCAGATAGAAGCTATCCGCGCTCAGGTAGGCGATAAAAAGGTTCTCCTTGCACTTTCCGGCGGTGTGGATTCTTCTGTCGTTGCAGCATTGCTTATTAAGGCTATCGGTAAACAGTTGGTTTGTGTGCATGTTAATCACGGTCTTATGCGTAAAGGCGAGAGCGAGCAGGTTATCGAGGTATTCGGTAAAGAGCTCGATGCTAACCTCGTTTATGTCGATGCGACCGATCGTTTCCTCGGTCTTCTTAAAGATGTCAGCGAGCCCGAAAATAAGCGCAAAATTATCGGCGGCGAGTTTATCAAGGTGTTTGATGAAGAAGCTCGTAAGTTAGAGGGAATTTCTTTCTTAGCGCAGGGAACCATTTATCCTGATATTCTTGAGAGTGACGGTGTTAAGGCACACCACAATGTAGGCGGTTTGCCTGAAGATATGCAGTTTGAGCTGGTGGAGCCGGTAAAGCTTTTATACAAGGATGAAGTTCGCGTAGTAGGAGAGGCACTCGGCCTTCCTCATGATATGGTTTATCGTCAGCCATTTCCGGGTCCCGGTCTCGGCGTTCGTTGTCTTGGAGCTATCACACGAGACAGACTTGAGGCTTTGCGCGAGGCAGATGCTATTCTGCGTGAGGAATTTGACAAAAACGGACTTGCGGGAAAGGTATGGCAGTATTTCATTGCCGTTCCCGATATGAAGAGTGTCGGTGTTAAAGATGATAAACGTTATGAGGGATGGCCGGCGATTATTCGTGCCGTCAACACTACCGACGCGATGACAGCCACCATCGAGGAGATCCCTTATGCGCTCCTCCACCATATCACCAACCGCATCACCCATGAGGTTGTCGGTATTAACCGTGTCCTTCTGGACCTTACTCCTAAGCCCATCGGCACCATTGAGTGGGAATAATATCATATGGCTTTGAAGTGGCATGAAATCGTTGATTTCATGCCACTTTCTACTTGTCTGTGACAAAGTTAACCCCCTGTTCTACAGGGGGCAAAAAAATAGCTTTTAGCGAGGAGTAGAGTAGACAAGAAAAAAGCTCCTTGGTATAGTAGAAGTGGTTTGCCGACCACACAACTAAAATATCAAGGAGGTCTTTATCGTGAAAGAGAAAGACATAAATAGTTTAGACCATACAAGCTGGAGATGTCAATACCATATTGTATTTGCACCCAAATACCGCAGACAAGTAATATACAGAGAAATTAAGGTAGACATAGGGAAAATACTAAGAAAACTATGCGAACAAAAGGGAGTAGAAATAATTGAAGCAGAATTATGCCCAGACCATGTGCATATGCTCGTAAGTATACCACCAAAATATAGTGTATCACAAATAATGGGATACCTCAAAGGTAAAAGTAGTCTAATGATTTTTGACAGACATGCAAATTTAAAATACAAGTATGGAAACAGGCATTTCTGGGCAAGAGGATATTATGTAGATACTGTAGGAAGAAACAAAAAGCAAGTGCAGGAATACATAAAGCATCAATTAGACGAAGATCAAATAGCAGACCAAATAAGCCTAAAAGAATATATCGACCCGTTTACGGGTAGCGAGAACAAGAAGGCATAAATAAAACCCCTTGAGGGGTAGCCCGAAAAAGTAATGCAGTCGGCAAACCTTTCGGCGCCCCTTTAGGGGTTTCGTCTGTAAAATGCCCTTGAAGGGCTATTCAAGCCTCCGGCTTAGCCGGAGGTCCTGACT
>JAZQMT010000106.1:0-2679 GCA_045543635.1 Oscillospiraceae bacterium
TGTCAAAATACCGAATAGGCAGATTTTGCATTCCGTCAAACATGCTGCGGCGCATTTTACACAAAAAGCCCTGTGTCATATAAGCCATGAGCTGTGTATGCAAGGTGATACAGATAATAGAAAGCACATAAAGGCAGGCAAGCGTAATAATTTTGGGAAGGATTTCTGCCTTTGCAGCCTCCCAGTCTCCTGTGAGATACCACTGCTCAATAGATGCGATAACCTGCTGATTAAAAAGCGCCGGGATAGCAGAAGCTGCCGCCGAAAAGATAATACAAACAATAGTAAGCGGAAACAGAACAGGATAAAACCGAAAGAGCATTTTAAGCACACGGGCTATGCTGCTCATGGGAGCTTTAGGCGGTGTTTTTTTATTCATTTTCGCCACCTCCGCCATTCTGCTGCTCATATACCTCTTTGTAAATTTTGCTCTTTTCAAGCAGCTGTTCATGATTTCCCGCAGCCGAAATCCTGCCGTTATCCATTACGATAATGAAATCTGCATCCTGCACCGAACAGATACGCTGTGCAATGATTATCTTGGTAGTTTCAGGGATAAAACGGCGAAATCCTGCTCGGATAAATGCATCGGTTTTGGTGTCGACAGCACTGGTAGAGTCATCCAAAATGAGAATTTTAGGTTTTTTCAGCAGCGCTCTGGCAATGCACAGGCGCTGTTTCTGTCCGCCCGAAACATTGGTACCTCCCTGTTCAATATGCGTATCATAACCATCAGGAAAGGACATAACAAAATCATCTGCCTGTGCAAGTCTGCAAGCTTCACGAAGCTCATCATCGCTTGCGTTTTCATTTCCCCAACGCAAATTCTCACTGATAGTGCCCGAAAAAAGCAGGTTCTTTTGCAACACCATGGCAACACTGTCACGCAAGGTTTCTATATCATATTCACGGACATCTACGCCACCCACGCTGACACTGCCCTCACTCACATCATAAAGACGGGCAATAAGCTGTACAAGCGTTGTTTTGCTTGAACCTGTACCTCCGATAATTCCAACAGTCATGCCTGATTTGATGTGCAAATTAATATCCGCAAGCGCATAACGCTTTGCCTTTTGGGAATATTTAAAGCTCACGTTATCAAAATCAATAGAGCCATCCTTAACCTCGGTAACAGGGGACTCGGGATTGCAAAGAGCAGGCTCTTCGGAAAGCACCTCGCCGATACGCTTTATCGACTCCGATGACATCGTTAGAATAACATATATCATAGAAAGCATCATAAGAGACATGAGAATCTGCATTCCATAAGTAAGCATCGCAGAAATTTGACCGACATCAATCGTCTGCCCCATGCTCGAAATTGTCATCTGTGAGCCAACCAGCAGCACAAAGATCATATTAAAATAAACGCAAAACTGCATAATGGGTGTGTTAAGCGCAACGATACGCTCAGCGCGGGTGAAATCAGCACTGATGTCCCGAGCGGCAACAGAGAATTTTTCCTTTTCATAATTCTCTCGGGAAAACCCCTTTACAACGCGCATAGCGCGAACATTTTCCTCAATAGATTCATTCAGCTTATCATATTTGCGGAAAACTCTGCGAAATGCAGGCATTGCCTTGCGGCTGACCATGATAAGCCCGAATGCGAGCACAGGAATAATAACCACGAAGGTGGCAGAGAGAGCGCCGCCCATAATGTACGCCATAATGACTGAAAAAACAAGCATAAGCGGACTGCGGATCGCTGTTCGAATAATCATCATATATGCCATTTGAACATTGGCAACATCGGTGGTCATACGAGTGACAAGAGATGATGATGAAAACTTATCAATGTTTTCAAAGGAGTAGGTCTGTACCTTTGAAAAAATATCATGGCGCAAATTTTTTGCAAAACCGGCAGCAGCCTTGGCGCAGGTAAATCCTGCGATACCGCCGCAGCAAAGCGATAGACAAGCAAGCAGCGCAAGAAACAAGCCTGTTTTCACAACCTCGCTCATTTCGGCTCCCGCCTTGATGGTGTTCACAAGATCTGCGGTGATAAACGGGATAAAAACCTCGATTATAACCTCACAGACAATAAAAATCAGGGTGATGATACTGGGAGTTTTATACTCTCGAATACACCCTGCAAGCTTTTTTATCATAAAAGCTCCTTTCCTGCCCTATTTAGGAACATTTTATTCCATTTTTCCTTAACCTCATTATTATACGCCCTTTTTTCACCATGGTCAATAAACAAATTGTTAAAAAACTGCCGAGATGGAAAACATCTCGGCAGTTTTGTTTTTACAGACCTAAGTCTTCAACATAAAGCTCGCGAACAGTATTTTCGTCAGCGGGTTTTTCTTGCTCGGCGGGAGCATTTCTCTTTCTAAAGAAGGTTTCAGCGACCTGCGGGAAGAGTGCATAACTCAATACATCTTCCTCACATTTTGCAAGCTCACCTGCTTCTTTACGGTATTTGTCCATTTCAGGCTCCAAAAGATCGGCAGGGCGGCACTCAATAATTTCATCATCACCGATTGCCTTTTTGCGAACCTCTTCATTAACAACGCCCGGAACACGACCGTATTCACCGCGCAAAAGCCCCTTAGACTCCTTAGAGACCATTTTATAACGCTCACCCATCAGGACATTCAGCACAGCCTGTGTACCAACGATCTGGCTGGTAGGGGTTACGAGCGGGGGATAACCGAAATCCTCTCTTAC
>JAZQMT010000107.1:0-5067 GCA_045543635.1 Oscillospiraceae bacterium
AAAAACGGATAAGGAAACAGGCGTTTCAACCTGTAGCCTTATCCGGCGTTACATTTCTGTATGAATGTATTGCCCTCCGAGCCAGTTTTATTATTATAGCATAAGAGGTTTTAAAAAGCAACTCTTTAAGTTTTGTTTTGGATAAAAGGTGGTATCATGATAAAGATGTGGAAAAAAATTCAGGCAGGTTTTTTGGATTTTATTTGCGGGAGTGCTTCTTGTTTGATTTTGTGCTGCGTCGGCAACGGCGCAGGAGCAAAACTGTGTCCAGTTCATTTTCTAAAAGCTCGGAGTTATCTAAGCTGTTATCATATAGCTTTGCAAAGCAAGCTGAGCAAAGCTGGCCGCATCCGCTGATATAATGGGTGCGCATACGGATGGGGGTATTGGTTGGAACATCGGTGTCACAGCCGCAGTTAACACAAACTTCAAATTCTTTTTCTAAGGGAGGGCTGTATTTTTTGCGGCGTGACCGAAATAATTTTTGCAGTATACTCAAGGCAGGATGCTCCTTTTTGGGAATTTGCGGTGTTCTAAGGGCATAAAACCCGCTTGTTCATGGGTGCTTGAACAAACAGTGCGGATTCGGCAAACCGCAACGGAGGTGTGCTTTACGCCCTTGGAACGCCGTCCGCTTTGTAAGCGGGCAGCGTGGAGCAATTATTTTACTTTTCTTGTTTTGCGGCGCCTTGCGATGTAGGCAGCTGCGAGAGCAATAGCAAAGAGTAGGATTGCAAATTCAATTTCGCGGACAGAGCTTTCTCCTGTTATGGGGGTGTCGAGCTTACTCTCGTAGGTGTTCTCAAAGATGATATTTCCTAGGGAATAGGGCTTTCCGTTTACTGTTACAGCGGCAATAAGCTTGTTGTTATTGCTGAGTGAAACTTTAACGGCTACAGTATAAACAGCAGTGCTGTATGTAACGCCCTTTCTGCCGTCATTTACCTCTGAAAGCTTGTAGATGTAGGTCTTTCCGATGTCCTCATAGCCAAATGCAAGGTTAAAGACTGCCTTTCCGTTTTTGTCTGACTTAGCAGTGAGCTCATCACCGCTGCCCGCCAGTACAAAGCTGAAGTTCTCGGGACCGATAGCCTTAGAGCCGGAGTTTTTCACCGTTTTGTTGGCGGTAATTGAAAGCTTGATGTCATCCGGCAAGGTGTAGGCGTTATTAAAGGTGACATTAACATCAAATTCACCTGTAACCTCGGCGTTCTGCTCGGCAGTTACATTGCCGATTTCAAGCTTGCCGTCCATGTCGGCGTCGGTAACATGAATATAGAAGTAATTTACTGTTCTGTCATAGTCAATGCCGGCAAGAGCGCCGACCTTTTCAGAAACGCGGAATGCATATTTGCCTACCTTGTCAAAGGAAAGGGAACGGATGGCATCGGTGAAATCGAATCTGTTAAAATCGGTGTTTTGGCTGTAGATAACGGTTTTTTCGGAAAGTGTTTTCCAGCCGTCTGCCGTTTGCTGTTCCAGAATAAAGGAAAAGCTGTCGCCCTGCTTCCAGTCTCTGCCTGAGAGGGTTTTTGTTCCTGCCAGCGTTATGTTTTCAGAGGTGGTTTTCTCAGGGGTGTAGATATTAACAAATTCAGCCTTTGCAAATTCATCAGTCGAAATAACGACATTTTTTGCAGCTTCGCCTTTAATAGAGAAGCCGCCGCCATGCTCAAGCTCGGTAACGCGCACCAGTGTGCCGTCATCAAGTCCCTGAATACTGATGGACGCATTTGGCTTTATCGAGACTATGATATTTCCGTCCTTATCAGCGGTTTTACTGCTCGCCGTTGTGGAAACGGTGTAGCCCGCGTAGTAGGAACCAAGCTCCACCTTGAAATCAAAGGAAATGTTGTCGGGGATTTTGTAATCCTCGCCCAGTGGATGCTCCACCTTTTTACTGATGATAAGGTCACTTGCGGAACTGTCAAAGGGGATAAATGTGTTTTTTACCTCGCTTGTATTGACAGACAGGAACGCCAGTGTTCCTGAAATCGCAGATGTGAATATCAAACTAAAAGACAGCAGCAAGGCAAACACTTTGCCGATTTTTATGTTTTTCATTTTGCCTTGTAGCCTCCCTTTCTTAAAATTTTTCGGTCATCAGAGAGCATAAATGGGTCTTACGCCCCCTGATCACCGCCCACTCCGTAAGGGGGAGTGGGTGGACTTGTATCAAATATTATTCAGAAACAACAGTGTACCAAATATCACCATTAGCCTGAGGCTCTGCAACTACTTTATAACCATCTGCAACATAGCTATCGTTGATATACCATCCTTCAAAAATGTTTGAAGGATCTTCATTTACAAAAGTACCGCCAGTGATCACAACTTTTGCAGTAATACCTCCGCTATAGGAAGTACCTGACTTTGCATTGATATAAGCATCCTTATTACAGTTGATGACGATTGCGGTATGAGACTTAGGTTCATTAGGATAATTCGGGTGAGTATAGTCCGCCTCAGCTTCAGTATCAGCCGTCGCCTGGAAGAAACCGCCCTCAATATAAAGCTCGCCGTCCTTCACGTAGATTGCATCGTGATAGGAAATATAGTTACCACTCTTAATAGTAACTTTTGCACCGTTGTCTACCGTTATAGAATAGGCAGCATCTGATGCGGAATTGATGACATCACCCTCACCTTCAATGACAACATTTGCACCAGAGATATAAAGTGTGGACAGCTCTTTAGCAGTATTGCCGTTTCCGGCTACACCGCGATCGGAAGTAATACTGTGACCATTCAGATTGATGGTTATATCGTGGTCAATAACGGTAACATCCTCTGTGAGAACAACATCGTCTACGAGAAGAAGATTGGTTTCACCATTCTGCAATGCAGAAACAAACTCTTCAGTATCGCTAACTGTTGCAGGGATGGAAACACCGCCAACCCAAGGATTGGTGGGCATATTAGCATTTTGGAAAGCTTTTTCAGCAGTGTCAAAGCCATCAGACTGAACAGCCTGAGCCATAACAGGGATTGCGACACCGTTAGAGAAGTCGAAATCAATTTTAGCGCCGTTAAAGGTGTAGTTGGTTCCGTCAAAATCAACGGAACTGTTAAGATAGAAGCCAACAAAAGCAGGACATTCGGTAGTTTCGCCGGGCTTTAATGCAGTTTTATAGGTAAAGGAGTAGAGATTGTAGGAAATTTCGTCAATCGTGCCCTGTCCGTTCTCAGCGAAGACAATGTCAGAGTAGCCGGGGTTTGAGCTGCCTGCTACATAAGTGCCATCAGCGCTGAAGCGATTGCCAAAGTTCCAGTGAAGCGGCCCTGCTGCGTTTGCGGAGTTCTCCAAACCAGCGGGAACGGCAACGACAACACGAACATATGCGTCGCTCTTGCCGGTGTTTTTAACCGAAACGATTTTGTCTACATAGTTACCTGCAGTAGGCAGACCGAATTTATCCTTTTCGCCCTGTGCAGAGCCAACGAGAGGAAGAAGGGTCTTGCCTTGCTCGAAATCTTCCAGAGCAGTGCCGTCTTCGGTGCGCTGCTGCTCGATAAGGTCAATTTGAACATTACCAACAGTCATAACATTGACATCGCTGTCTTCCCAGGTGAAGTATGCGAGAGTTCCTGCAACTGCAAGAGCAGCTGTCAGAACAAGGCTTGCGCCGAAAGCTAAGTACTTTTTGATGTTCTTCATGGTTTTTCTCCTTTTTGGTTAAGTGTTTTTATTTGGTCAGCGACCAAGCGTACTCGGGGGAGGCAACAACAGCGTCACGCTGTACTGCGTAAGCAGTAAAGGTAAGGGTAGGATAAGCTGTAAGGGCGTGAAAATCCTGCTTTGTGACGGTGTTCAGAACCTGAACCTGATCATTTTTCAGAATACCAAAATCGGTATCATCCGTAAGGGCATCGACCTGACAATAGTAAACGAGCTGGTCTTTGATGTCATTGCCTTCATTGTCTTTTTCAAGAAGGGTCCAGCGGTCGGCGACTTCATAGGTCATGAAGCTGTCAAAGGTTGCAGACTGGTCAATTTTAACAAACAACCAGCAAGCTTCACTGTTTGCTTTAACAGTAACCTTGGGGTCCTTTGTAATGGTGTTGCCGGGCATCATTTTATAGGTAGAACCGGTGGTTTCGGTAAGACCGATGCTAATGTCACCATAGGTAAAGGTGTTCTCTACAGAAGCGGTCTTATCAACCAGCCAAGCAACAGTACCTCCGATGATGCTGCACATAACAAGAGAGAGAGCAAGGACCATAACAGCCACTTTAGCACCTGTGCCCTTAACTCCTTTAGGACTAAGGAACTTTTTCATATTTTCATCTCCTTTCCTTGTGTTTTTTCTATTTCAACAGAAAGAAACTTAAAAATCGAGCTGTCCTTTCCGAGTGAAAGCGGGCTATCTTACTTTACCTGCTCGTTAAAGGCTTTCCAAGCAGCATCGGCGGTGTCGAAGCCGGATTTCTGGATAGCGTGGCCGATAACGGTGATCTTCATATCTTTGATGGTTGCAAGCTGCTCGCCGGTAACAATGCCGGGGAGAGTGAAGGAATCAAAGAGCGCATCGAGAACAACATCTTGTGTTGCGGCGGATGCGTCAACAGTGTCCTTTTGGGCTGTCTTGTCATAATAGCGAAACTCGTAGGTCACGGTGTTGGCAGCAGTATCTTCGGTAAGAGCTGCAGGGACCCAGGTTTCCTTATCCCAGCCTTCAACATAGTTTTGGGGCAGAAAGCTATCGCCAAAAATGGCTTTGAGCTCGGAGAGCTTATCAATGGTAACAAGCATGCGGATGTAGGACTCCTCGCTGCCTGCTTTCACGGTCACTCTCGGGTCTTTGATGTACTTTCTTCCGGGAATGAGGTGGTACTTGTTTCCGTCAACGCGGTCAGCGCCGGTAACGAGAGTGCCGTCGGGGTTGACCTTGGCTTCGTCAAGCTCGATAGCGACATTACCAACCGAGAACACGTTAACAACCTCATCCTGACTTGTGAGGTAAGCTATGGTGCCCATTACAGAGGCTGCAACAAGAACGACTGCACTCAAAGCCAGAAGCAAGACTTTAGACTTGGTTTTTGCTTGCATTTTGTTTTCTCCTTTTT
>JAZQMT010000108.1:0-4419 GCA_045543635.1 Oscillospiraceae bacterium
ATCACGATTTGAATTTAAAGGAGATTTATATATTATGAAAGCAACAGGTATTGTTAGAAGAATAGAGGAATGCGTTATAATAGGGCAAACCGCCTGAAACCCGCATAAACACCGGCTTTTTAGTTAATTTTGTTTAGACTCAATTTGCACAAAATATAAAAGTAGACATTTTAAAACAGAAGCTTTTCCGAAACATAGGTGCTGTGAACACCCAAGGATTATCTTGGAATTTACTTACTAATGACTTTTAACACATTGTACAAAAAGCATTTTCCATAAAGAATAATATTTTAACACTTGATTTGGTTGGCGTTTTTTGCTATACTAATTTTAAAATAAGGAATAAAAAGCCCACAACTATGGGTTTTTCTTAAATTCGCGATTGTCATTTTTTTAACAACCTCGTTTGCCGTATACTTTTAGCTATTCAATTACAATATAAGGAGACGCTTTATGGAAAAACACTATCCCGTTGTTAATAGTATAGAAACGTTACTGGATTCTATTGCTCGCGTTCGCCAAGCTCAGAAGGCATTTGCAACCTACACTCAGGAGCAGGTTGACAAAATTTTCTTAGCTGCAGCTTCTGCTGCCAACAAGGCAAGAATCCCTCTTGCTAAAATGGCTGTTGAAGAAACCGGTATGGGTATTGTAGAGGATAAGGTTATTAAAAACAACTATGCTTCCGAATATATCTACAATGCTTACAAGAACACCAAGACCTGTGGCGTTATCGAAGAGGATAAGGCTTTTGGTATTAAGAAAATTGCAGAGCCCATCGGCGTTATCGCTGCAGTTATTCCTACAACCAACCCCACATCTACCGCAATCTTTAAATGCCTTCTTGCGCTCAAGACAAGAAACGCCATCATCATTAGCCCCCACCCCAGAGCAAAGAACAGCACAATCGCTGCTGCAAAGCTCATTCTTGAGGCTGCTGTAGCTGCCGGTGCTCCCGAGGGCATTATCGACTGGATCGATGTTCCTTCTCTTGAAATGACTAATACTGTTATGAAGGAAGCAGATATCATTCTTGCTACCGGTGGTCCCGGAATGGTTAAGGCTGCTTATTCAAGCGGTAAGCCCGCTGTCGGTGTTGGTGCTGGTAACACCCCCGCAATCATCGATGACAGCGCAAATATCCTCCTCGCAGTTAACTCTATTATTCACTCCAAAACCTTTGATAACGGTATGATCTGCGCATCTGAGCAGTCTGTTATCGTTTTAGAGAGCGTTTATGATGCAGTTAAGGAAGAATTCGCAACCCGCGGTTGTTACTTCTTAAATGCTCAGGAAACCGAAAAGGTTCGTAAAACTATTATTATCAACGGTGCGCTCAATGCTAAAATCGTTGGTCAACCTGCCGCTAAAATTGCAGAGCTCTCCGGTGTAACCGTTCCCGAGGGAACAAAAATTCTTATTGGTGAGGTTGAGAGCGTTGAGCTATCCGAAGAGTTTGCTCACGAAAAGCTTTCTCCCGTACTTGCTATGTATAAAGCTAAGGATTTCAATGAGGCTCTTGATAAAGCAGAGCAGCTCGTTGCTGACGGCGGTTATGGTCACACCTCTTCTGTATATCTCAACGATGTAACCGAAACTGAAAAATTAAATGCTTTCGCTGCTCGTATGAAGACCTGCCGTATTCTTGTTAACACTCCTTCTTCTCACGGCGGTATCGGTGATCTCTACAACTTCAAGCTCGCTCCCTCGCTCACTCTCGGTTGCGGTTCTTGGGGCGGCAACAGTGTGTCCGACAATGTTGGTGTTAAGCACCTCTTAAATATCAAAACGGTAGCAGAAAGAAGGGAAAATATGCTTTGGTTCCGTGCACCTGAAAAGGTATATATCAAGAAAGGATGTCTGCCTGTTGCTCTCGATGAGCTCAGAAGTGTACGCGGTGCTAAGAAAGCGTTTATCGTAACCGATACCTTCCTTTATCAGAATGGCTACACCAAGCCCATCACAGATAAGCTCGACGAAATGGGTATCGCTCACGCCACATTCTTTGATGTTCAGCCTGATCCTACCCTTAAAAATGCTCAAGAGGGCGCAAAGCAGATGGCAGCCTTCCAGCCCGACACAATTATCGCTCTCGGCGGCGGCTCGGCAATGGACGCTGCTAAGATTATGTGGGTTCTATATGAGCATCCCGAAGCAGACTTTATGGATATGGCAATGCGCTTTATCGATATCCGCAAGCGTGTATACACCTTCCCCAAGATGGGCGAAAAGGCATACTTTATCGCTGTTCCTACCTCTGCGGGTACCGGCTCCGAGGTTACGCCTTTTGCTGTTATTACCGATGAAACAACCGGCGTGAAGTATCCCTTGGCCGACTACGAGTTGCTTCCCAATATGGCAATCATTGATACAGACTTCCATATGAGCGCACCCCGCGGACTTACCGCTGCTTCCGGTATCGATGCTGTAACTCACGCTGTTGAGGCTTATGCCGCAATGCTCGCAACTGACTATACTGACGGTCTTGCATTACAGGCTCTTAAAAACATCTTTAAGTATTTACCCCGTGCTTATGACAACGGCCAGACCGATATCGAGGCAAGAGAAAAAATGGCAAACGCAGCCACAATGGCAGGTATGGCTTTCGCAAATGCATTCTTAGGCGTATGTCACTCTATGGCTCATAAGCTCGGTGCATTCCATCACTTACCTCACGGTGTTGCTAATGCATTAATGATTGAAGAGGTTCTCCGATTTAATGCTTCTGAAGCACCCGCAAAGATGGGTACATTCTCTCAGTACGATCATCCTCATACTCTTGCTCGTTACGCTGAAATCGCTGATTATCTCTGCCTCGGCGGCAAAAGTGACGAGCAGAAGCTTGAAAATCTCATTAAAGCTATCAATGACCTCAAGGCTCGTGTTGGCATTAAAGAAACCATTAAGGATTACGGCATTGACGAGAAAGACTTCTTAGAGCGCCTTGACGATATGGTAGAGCAGGCATTCGACGACCAGTGCACAGGCGCTAATCCCCGTTATCCTCTTATGAGCGAAATTAAGCAGATGTACTTAAACGCCTACTATGGCAACCACTTTGTAGAAACAGAGAAGCCCACCGCCGCTGATATTGATGATGTAGTAAAGGCTGATGAGGTTAAGGTAACCTACCGCAAGGGTAAGAAAGCGTAAGGAGAAAAAGTGATGAAACTTGACAGAGTAATTGCAGTAAGAAATAATAAAACAATCTACCGCGATGGTGACAGATGCATAAAAGTATTTAACGAGGATTATTCCAAGGCCGATGTTCTGAACGAAGCTCTTAACCAAGCAAGAATCGAAGAAACCGGTCTTAATATCCCCAAGATTTTAGAAGTAACCATGGTTGATGGCAAATGGGCTATCGTATCGGAGTATATCAAGGGCAAAACCTTGGCTCAGCTTATGGAAGAAGATAGCGAGAAAAAGGATGAATATCTGGAGCTGCTGGTTGATATTCAGCTTTCTGTACACCAAAAGAAAAGCCCTCTCCTTAACAAGCTCAGGGACAAAATGAACCGTAAGATCAACGAAACTACACTAGATGCAACAACCTGCTATGAGCTTCATACTCGACTGGAGGGTATGCCTAAGCATAACAAGGTTTGCCACGGTGATTTTAACCCCTCCAACATCATTATTACCGAAGACGGCACTGCTTATATTATTGACTGGTCTCACGCAACTCAGGGAAATGCATCTGCCGATGCAGCGCGCACATATCTTCTGTTTTGGCTGAGCGGCGATATTGAAATCGCTAAAAAGTACCTTAGTCTGTTCTGTCAGAAAAGCAATACTGCTAAGCAGTATGTTCAGAAGTGGATGCCTATTGTTGCTGCTTCTCAGTCAGTAAAGGGTAATGAGCACGAACGCGAACTATTGCTTTCTTGGGTAGATGTTGTCGATTACGAATAAGCACAAGCAAGGTCGCTTTGAACAATGAATTTTTTTAAAATAACGACCAAACAGAGTAACACAGACAATATATAATAAAGCTAAAAAGTAAATTCAAGCAGTATAAATCACCTTTGTTGACAAATAATAGTATCACGATTTGAATTTAAAGGAGATTTATATATGAAAGCAACAGGAATAGTTCGTAGAATAGACGACCTTGGTCGTGTGGTTATTCCGAAAGAGATTAGGCGCACTATGCGCATCCGTGAGGGTGATCCTTTGGAAATTTTTACCGACCAAAATGGGGAAGTTATCCTAAAAAAGTATTCGCCGGTGGGAGAAATGGGCACATTTGCATCGCAGTATGCCGATGTATTGTCCAAAGCTACGGGGTTGACCACCGTCGTTTGTGATCGCGACCATGTCATTGCTGTTTCGGGCGGCATGAAAAAGGAGCTTTTGGAACGGCGTGTATCAAGTCAGCTTGAAGACCTTATGGAAAGCCGTAAGAACTACGTTGCT
>JAZQMT010000109.1:0-24723 GCA_045543635.1 Oscillospiraceae bacterium
CTGTGTGGCTGTTTCGGGGCAGACCTATTCGCGTAAAACCGATGCGTATTTCCTTTCGGTTCTTTCGGGAATTGCCCAAAGTGCCTATAAGTTTTCCAATGACCTTCGTATTCTCCAATCCTTTGAGGAAATGGAAGAACCATTCGAAAAGAAACAGATCGGTTCCTCGGCAATGCCCTATAAACGTAACCCTATGCGCAGTGAACGCATCTCGGCGCTTGCTCGTTATGTTATTGCAGATGCTATCAATCCGGCAATGACTGCAGGAACACAGTGGTTTGAGCGCACGCTTGATGATAGTGCCAATAAGCGTATTGCTGTTTCAGAGGCATTTCTTGCGGTGGATGCTATCCTTAATATCTATATCAATGTAACGTCGGGTATGGTGGTTTATGATAAGGTTATCCGCCGCCGCGTTATGGAAAAACTGCCTTTTATGGCAACGGAAAATATTATGATGGAATCTGTCAAGCGAGGAGGAAATCGTCAAGAGCTTCATGAAAAGCTTCGCGTTCATTCCCATGCCGCTGCCGCTCAGGTTAAAATTGAAGGGAAGCAGAATGATCTTATTGCTCGCATTGCTGCTGATGAGGCATTTCCGCTGACACTTGAGGAAATTGAAAAGCAGCTTGATCCCGTTCTCTATACAGGCAGAAGTGCCTCACAGGTGGATGAGTTTGTTAAAACTGTTGTTGAGCCTATTTTAGCTCGTAATGAATGTAGTGAAGCTTCTGCGGACTTAAAAGTGTAATTCTCGCTAATTTGTTTTAATAATTAAAGGAAAAGGCAGACTTGCTTTAGCAAGTCTCCCTAAACTTTTTTCATCATGAAGATATTAATGGATGGAATTCAATTTTAAAGTAGATTTTCATTATAGCAGGCGCGGCTACCGCCTACAAATTTAGGGCGGGTACGTGCGCATACAATGGGGGCATTTCCAATCTTCTTAATGGGAAGTCTAACAGGAACCGCAACCTCTTTGAGATGCATTCCAATCATCGTAAGTCCAATGTCGATACCGGCATCTGCTTGGATTTTTTCAACGGCAACAGCATTTTCAAGCCTTTCATAAGCGGTTGTTCCGAGTGAGCCGCCCGCCTTTGGTTGAGGCACTACGTTTACTATGGGATAGTTATATTTTCGTGCTGCTTTTTTCTCTAAAATAACAGCGCGGTTTAGGTGCTCACAACACTGCACTGCCATAAAAATTCCGCGTTCTTTTAAAACAGGATAAATTCCCTCAAAAATCGCATGAGCAATATCAAGGCTTGAGTTGGTGCCTATCTTTTCGCCCAAAACCTCGCTAGATGAGCAACCGATAATAAATAAGTCTTCGCTTTCAAGATTTGCGATGTCGCAAAGAGCGCTCACCGCCTCTTTTGCCTCGTTTTTTATAGACTCTAAAAGAGATTTATCATTTATTTGATAAACACCTGTCATATAAGCTCCTCCATTTGAAAAACGTTAATGGCATTTTTGTAGGTAGCGTCTAAAATTTCATCGCGGGTAACACCTTTTATTTCTGCAAGCACATCCGCAACCTTTATAAGCATTGAGGAATCACAGCGCTGTCCCCGAAAAGGAACCGGTGCCATATAGGGGCAGTCGGTTTCTATAAGTAGCCTGTCCAAAGGAACAAAAGAGGCACTTTTTTTCGCCTTTTGCGCGTTAGAAAAGGTTACAACCCCTGTAAAGCCTAAATACATTCCAAGGTCCAGAATTTCACGGGCAGTTTCGCAACTTCCCGAGAAACAGTGAACAACGCCTTTGGGCTGATATTCTTTCAAAATAGCAAGCATATCAGCCGTTGCTTCTCGGCAGTGGATAATAACAGGCTTATCAAGTTCACTTGCGAGAGTAAGCTGCTCCTCTAAAAACTTTTTCTGCAAAGCCGGTGGTGAGGTGTCATAGTGGTAGTCTAAACCTATTTCACCAACTGCTACAAGCTTGGGATTATCTAGAAACATATTCCGCAGCTCGTCTATATAAGGCTCTGTTTGCATGGCGCAGTCAATGGGGTGAATTCCTGCACTTGCAAAAATAAAAGGATATTTTTTAGAAAGCTCGCTGTTTTGTCGGCTACTCTTTAGTGAACTTCCCGCCGATAAAATAAGCCCGACACCCTTTTGCTTAAGAGAGGAGAGGAGTGTATCTCTGTCCTCGTCAAAACGAGGATTGTCGTAATGGCTGTGAGAATCAAAAATTAGTGGCATATAAAACCTTCTTATCGAATTCGGCTGCCCTCGGGCATGCTGTCATCAAGGAAAAGCACCTTGACATCGTTTTCAGAGCAGTCAGCGGCAAGTATCATTCCGCAGCTCTCCTGTCCGCAAAGCTTTGCGGGCTTTAGGTTTGCTACCAAAACAACCTTTTTATTGAGTAAGTCTTCGGGCTTATACCAAGGCGAAATTCCGGAACAAACCTGGCGTTCTCCCTCGCCGTCATTTAAAATAAGCTTTAAAAGCTTTTTGGATTTGGCAACAGGCTCACACGATAAAATTTTAGCAACACGCAGCTCAACCTTTGAGAAATCCTCAATGCCGATCTCTGCAAGACCTTCTATTTTCTTTTTCTCAGGCTCTTTCTTGCCGTATTTTTTATCAATGTCAGCGGAAATTTCTTGGAGCTTTTTGTCTGCATCAATGCGAGAGAAAATAATTTTTGCCTCGCCAACCTTGTGGCCGTTTTCAATTGCGCCGAAAGAAGAGAGAGAGTCATAAGTGTCAATAGGATTATTTAACTGTCTTAAAATCTCCTCACTTGTTTGCGTTAAGAAGGGGCGCAAAAGAACAGCAATAAAACGAATAGATTCAGTAAGATTGTAAAGAACGGTCTTAAGTCTGTCCTGACTGCTTTCGTTTTTTGCAAGTGCCCAGGGCATAGTCTCGTCAATGTATTTGTTACAACGGCGCGCAAGAGAGAAAATGGCATCCAAAGAATCAGCCACATGGAACTGCTCCATCAGCGTTTCAACCTGCCCGGCACAAGCGAGAGCCTCGGATTTCAGCTCATCGTCAAAGCTGTCGCAAACATTTTTGTTTTCAACAATGCCGCCGAAATATTTGTTGGACATTGCAATGGTGCGATTTACAAGGTTTCCGAGAGTGTTAGCAAGGTCGGAATTATAGCGTGCGATAATGGTTTCGTACGTAATATTTCCGTCCTGCGCGTAGGGCATTTCGCTTAAAACATAATAGCGAACACCGTCCACACCGAAATAATCAACAAGGTCATCGGCGTAAATAACATTGCCTTTGGATTTGCTCATTTTATCGTTGCCGGATAAAAGCCAAGGATGACCAAATACCTGCTTCGGCAAAGGCTCACCCAGAGCCATAAGCATAATGGGCCAGTAAATGGTGTGGAAACGAAGAATATCCTTGCCGATAATGTGAACATCAGCGGGCCAATATTTATTATAAAGCTCGCCGCTTGTCTCGGGGTCATATCCAAGGGCAGTGATGTAATTTGAAAGTGCATCGATCCACACATAAATAACGTGCTTATCATCAAAGGTGACAGGGATCCCCCATTTAAAAGAGGTTCTTGAAACACAAAGATCCTGAAGCCCCGGTTTTAAGAAATTGTTTATCATTTCATTTTTACGCGATTCGGGATGAATGAAATCGGGGTGTTCCTCAATGTACTGCATCAGCTTGTCGGCATATTTGCTCATTTTAAAGAAATAAGCTTCTTCGCGGGTTTTTGTAACTTCTCTGCCGCAATCAGGACATTTTCCGTCAACAAGCTGTGTCTCGGTAAAGAAAGACTCACAGGGTGTGCAATAAAGTCCCTCATATTCGCTTTTGTAAATGTCGCCCTGTTCATAAAGCTTTTTAAATATTTTTTGAACAGCCTTAACATGGTAATCATCCGTTGTACGGATAAACTTGTCATAGGAGGTATTCATGAGATCCCAAATAGCCCGAATTTCACCTGCAATCGAGTCAACATATTTTTGAGGGGTAATACCAGCCTCGTTTGCATAGGTTTCAATTTTCTGCCCATGCTCATCGGTTCCTGTGAGGAAAAAAACATCGTCTCCCACAAGCCTTCTGTAACGGGCAATAGCATCGGTTAAAACGATCTCGTAGGTATTGCCGATGTGCGGTTTTCTAGAGGTATATGCAATAGCGGTCGTTATATAAAATTTCTTGGACATTGTAAAAAATCTCCTTTGTAAATTTTGCTAAAAAATATTATATAACTTTTTGATAGAAAAATCAAATAAAAACAACAGAAACTGAAAAAATATATTTAAAGTTTCTTCAATTGTAGATAAAAACCGCCATAAATACCCAAAAAATGTGCGGAATAATGTGGGACTTGCCTGAATAATTATATACCGTAAACAAATCTTTATGCTATCTCGGAGGGGAGAAAATGTTTCGCAAAAAAGAGTGGATCGCAATGCTGCTTGCAGGCGGTCAGGGCAGCAGGCTCGGTGTGCTCACCAAAAATATGGCCAAGCCTGCCGTGCCTTTCGGAGGAAAATATCGTATTATCGATTTCACCCTTTCTAATTGCGTCAATTCGGGTATTGATACTGTCGGTGTACTCACCCAGTATCAGCCTTTGGAACTTAACGAATATATTGGTAACGGCAGTGCATGGGATCTGGACAGAATGTATGGCGGCGTGCATATCCTGCCGCCTTATCAGCAAATAGAGGGTGCAGACTGGTATAAGGGAACTGCAAATGCTGTTTATCAGAATTTGAATTTTATCGAGCGTTATGAGCCACAGTATGTCATCGTTCTATCGGGTGACCATATTTACCAAATGAATTATGAAAAAATGCTGATACAACATCGAAAAAACAAAGCCGATTGTACCATCGCAGTCTTAGAAGTACCGCTCTCGGATGCCGGCCGCTTTGGTATTATGAATGCAGATGAAAAGGGGAAAATTTTAGAGTTCGAGGAAAAACCCAAGCATCCGAAAAGTACACTTGCTTCAATGGGGGTTTATATATTTGGTTGGGAAAAACTCAAAAAATATCTGCGGGCTGATGAAAGAGATAAGACTTCGGATAACGATTTCGGCAAAAATATAATTCCGAAAATGCTTGCAGCAGGGGAGGAGCTTTACGCCTACCGGTTTGAAGGTTATTGGAAAGATGTGGGTACCATTAAAAGCCTTTGGGATGCAAACATGGATCTGCTTGATAACGAAACACAATCAGGGCTCGCGCGAAGTTCACTCAAAGTGTATTCTCACACCCCCTTTTTGCCTCCGCAGTACATCTCTAAAAACGCAGAGGTTCGCGGCAGCATCGTCTCCGAGGGGTGTGAGGTGTATGGAAAAGTCCACTCTTCTATCCTGTTTTCAGGAGTGTATGTAGAGGAAGGATGCGAAATATTCGGTAGTATCATTATGCCTGGCTGCAGGATAGGGAAGGGAAGCCGAGTAAACTGTTGCATCATGGGCAGCGATTGCACCATTGGAAAAAATGTTATTATCGGAGAGCCTCCTTCCGATAGCTGTGTATGCGAGGAACATATTACTGTTCTTGCGAATCATGTAAAATTGTCGGATTCTCTTATTATCCGTGCCGGCGAGACCGTTTCCAGAAGCAGAAGGGAACAACGCGGATAAAATACAAATATTGCACAAATAGAGGGGGTCTAAAACTCCCTCTTTGTTATTTTGTTAAAGAAAAAATAAGAAAATTTTAAGGTAACTTGCTTCCAAAATCGTAAAATTCGTGAATTTTGTTTAAATTTATATCAAAATTACTTGCAAAATGCTCAAATTTTTTGTAAAATAGATGTGCTGTGAAAATTATGTGCAATTTGAACAAAAGAAAGTTGTCTTTGCCGAGGTAAAAACAGGTGTAACTTTTTTCACCGCTCGGCAGGCAAAGAGGGGTTTTCAGGAATGTCAAACAAACTTTTTAAAGACGTAATTCAGCAGATGAAGGTTTCTATCGACAGAGTGATCGGCGTTGTCGATTCTACTGCAACTGTAGTTGCTTGCAGTAATGCATCCAAAATTGGAGAGACCAATGAGTTTGTCCTTTTGGATATTGCAGACACATCCGATGTTTTTGTGCGCGATGGCTACACTTACAAATCGTTTGGCGGAATCGTCAAATCCGGCTTTGCCGTTTTTGTTGAAGGTTCAGATGAGATTGCGGCTCGCTATGCCAATATTCTTGCAATCTCCTTTGGAAATATCAAGCAATATTATGACGAGAAGTATGATCGGAATAATTTCATTAAAAATGTTATTCTCGATAACATCCTTCCGGGAGAAATATTTTTAAAGGCAAGAGAATTTCATTTTAATACCGATGTCAGCCGTGTAGCCGTTCTTATCCGTGTCCTCTCGGATAATGAGGTCTCGGTTTATGATGTTATTCAAAATCTTTTCCCTGATAAACAAAAGGATTTCGTTCTTAATATCAATGAAAAAGAGGTTGTTCTCATTAAAGAGACAAAGCCTTCTATCGAAACCCGAGATCTTGAAAAAATGGCACGCTCTATTGTCGACACGCTGGGCAGTGAATTCTACACCCAGTCCACCGTTGGTATCGGAACAGTCGTCTATGGCATTAAGGACCTTGCTCGTTCCTATAAAGAAGCGCATATTGCGCTTGAGGTCGGTAAAGTTTTTGATACGGATAAGATAATCGTCAGCTATGATAATCTCGGTATTGCTCGTCTTATTTATCAGCTGCCGACCACCCTCTGCGAAGCATTCTTGCAGGAGGTGTTTAAAAAGGGCTCGATTGAAAGCCTTGATCAGGAAACCCTCTTTACCATTCAGAAGTTTTTTGAGAACAACCTCAATGTTTCCGAAACTTCCAGAAAGCTTTTTGTCCATCGCAACACCTTGGTTTACCGTTTGGAAAAAATCAAAAAGCTCACCGGACTGGAGCTTCGGGAATTTGACCATGCCATTATATTCAAAGTGGCACTCATGGTCAAGAAATACCTTGCAGCAAATCCGGTAAAATATTGATGACAGAATTTGGCGGACTTTAAAGAAAAAAGCCCGCCAAATCGAATTTTTTAGATTATAGGTGGTGTCTGTTTTTGATAAGTTTTGATTCGGTAACTAAGATATATTCGAATGGCACCAAGGCACTGGATGACGTAAGTTTTACAATAGAAAAAGGTGAATTTGCCTTTATAGTCGGAGCTTCCGGAGCGGGTAAAAGCACCCTCTTAAAGCTTATTATGCGTGAGGAGGAACCTACATCGGGGCATATCAGCGTAAACCATTTTGATTTAGGCAGTTTGCGACAAAAGGACATTCCTGACTTGCGCCGCTCTTTGGGAATCGTTTTTCAGGATTTTCGTCTTATTGAGAATATGACTGTGTATGAAAATGTAGAGTTTGCCATGCGTGTAACCAACGTTCCTTCGCGTAGTATTCGTAAAAGAGTTTCTTATGTGCTGGGGTTGGTTGGACTTGCGGATAAGGCAAGGAGTTATCCGGTACAGCTATCGGGCGGTCAGCAACAGCGTGTTGCACTTGCACGAGCCCTTGTCAATAACCCTGCAATCATTATAGCCGATGAACCGACAGGAAATGTTGACCCTGAAATGTCGCATGAAATTGTTGAGCTATTAAATGAAATCAATCATTGTGGGACAACCATCCTGATGGTTACCCATGAACACAGCCTCGTCAATGAGTTTGGGCGTCGCGTTATCACCATTCGTGACGGAAAGGTAGCTTCGGATATTCCGGATGGGGGTGTAAAGGCATGAGACTTGGCAGCTTTACCTACCTGTTAAAACAGGGCGCTAAAAATACTTATCTTAATAAAGCAATGTCGTTTGCTTCTGTCGGTGTTTTAACGGCATGTCTTGTTCTTGTCGGAATGGCAATGCTGTTTTCGGAAAATATTAAAAATATCGTTGGCTTTGTTCAACAGCAAAATGAAATTGTTGTGTATGTAGAGGATGATCTGCCGGCGGGGCAGGAGGCACAGCTTGACCGTCAAATTCGTTCTATGTCTAATGTGTCAAGTGTGCAATACACTTCGAAAGAGCAGGCGTTTGATAATCAAAAGGAAAAACTTGGAGACTTGTTGGAGGGCTACGAGAACGAGGACGTCTTTCCCGCATCTTACCATGTAAAGGTTAAAGACTTGTCACTTATTAATGAAAATATTTCAGCGCTCAATGCAATGGAAGGTGTTTACCGCGTTGATGCACCCACTGATATTGCCGAAATAATGGTAAAAACCGACAGAGGTGTCTCGCTTGGAGGAACGGTTATTGTTATTGCACTGCTCATTGTTTCTCTTGTTATTATCATAAACACAATTAAGATAACGGTATTCAGTCGCCGCAGAGAAATAAATATCATGAAATATGTCGGAGCAACCAATAAATTTATTCGTATGCCGTTTCTTGTTGAGGGAATGATCCTTGGTGGAATTTCTGCCCTGCTTTCATTTTTTATCGTGTGGTATTTTTATGGTCAAATCGTTAGTGCTATACAGGGAGATACAAATGCGTGGTTAAGCTCCGCAACCGCTTCGCTTATTCCGTTTGGCGATTTTGCGTTGCAGCTGCTTGCCGTTTATCTTGTGGTAGGAGTTGTAATAGGCGGCATCGGAAGCTTATTCAGTATCCGTAAGCATCTAAAAGTTTAAAATCTAAAAGAGGAGGGGACGCTTTAGTTATGACAGCTTGCAGTTTAAAAAAGAGATTATTTGCCTGTGTTCTTGCTTTTGTTCTTGTTTTTTCGGCAATGTCCGGTATAGAACCTTTAAAACCGCAGGCAGCCACCGTTTCCAGTCTGGAGGATAGGTACAGTCAGCTCGAATCTGAGCTTAAAAAGCTTCAGAGTCAAATGAAAAACACGCAGAATAAAAAATCTCAGCAACTTCAGTATAAAAAACAGTTAGATACTGAGATTTCGCTTGTTGAGCAGCAGATAGAAAACCTCAATAGTCAGGTAAGCGCGCTCAATAGCCAGATTACACAAAATCAGGCGCTCCTTGCAGAAAAAGAAGATGAGATTTCTGAAAATGATGAGCTTTTTAAAGCGCGGCTTCGCGCTATGTATATGCAAAGCGAAAGCTCGGTCTGGGAAATATTATTAGGTTCTAAAAGCTATTCGGAGTTTATTCAGAATGCTGAATATATGAAAAGGCTTGCCCGAAATGATCAGGAGCTTATGGAAAAGCTGGATCAGGATAAAAAAAGTATTGTTGAAGCAAAAAAGGTTATTGAAAACTCCAAGATTAAGCTTGAAGCTAATAAACAAACCTTAAATTATAAAAAATCCTCTCTCAGCTCAAAATACACAGAGAGCCAAAATCTCTTAAATGAGCTAACGAGTGATGAAAATGAGCTGAAACAGCAGCAGATCAAGATAAATGAGGAAATGGAGCAGATTGACGAAGAAATTCGTCAGATGCTCGAAGATAAAGGTTCCAGCGGCGAGTTCGTTGGCGGACAGTTCCTCTGGCCGGTTCCCAATTATTCCACCATCACCTCAAAATTTGGTTGGAGAACGCTTTATGGAAAGGCAAATTGGCACACCGGTATTGATATTTCAGGCTATAATATTTTCGGTAAAAATATTGTTGCCGCCAACGCGGGAACGGTTATCAAAGCTGTGACTACCTATGTTCCTAAAAAAGGTTATGGTAAATATGTAATGATTGACCATGGCGGCGGTTATACCACCATGTATGCACATTGTACATCACTTTCAGTCAGTGTCGGTCAAAAGGTCACGCGAGGTCAGGTCATTGCACAGGTCGGCTCGACAGGTAACTCAACGGGGCCGCATCTGCATTTCGGTATTTACATAAACGGTAAGGAAGTTGATCCGCTTCCTTATCTGTGATCTCACAGCCGTACAGTATTTTTCTGAAAAACGCGAGAAAAATAAATTCGGCGGAAGGGAAAGGGTATGAACAAAAAAATTTCTGTGGGAACATCAGTTGCGCTTATGACAATTGCCGCTGCAGTAGCAGTTGCAATAACAATGGTGTTTTCCGCTTCAATCTTTAATTCCAAACTTTCCAGTATCAATGAGCGGCAGGCGATTTATGAAAAGATCACAGAGATCAATAAGATCGTTCGCGAAAACTATAACGGTGAAATTGATGAAACCGAGCTTCTCGATAATATTTCGGCAGGGTTTGCTTTTGGCATTGGAGATGCTTATGCGCAATATTACACAGCCCAGGAATATAGTGAGCTGAAAGACGATATCAATGGTAAGGTAGTGGGTATCGGCGTCAGCTGTGTAAAAGATACCGAGGGCTATGCTCGTATTGTTTCTGTTTTCCCTGATTCTCCTGCAGAAATAACCGGTCTTATGAAAGGAGATCAGATCGTTAAGGTTGCGGGAATAGATGTGCTTACGCAGTACAGCGATGCAATTAACGCCTTAAAAGGTGATGCAGGTGCCGCTGTTGTCATTACCTATCGCCGCGCCGGTGAGGATACCGAGGTTGAGGTAACCCGCCGTAAAGTAACTGTTCCCAGCGTAGAGTCTGAAATGCTTGATGGTGATATTGCGTATATCAAGATCACCGAATTCAGCAGCAGTACTGTTTCGCAGTTTGAATCGGCTGTCGGAGCGGCGCTTGATAAAAAAGCAAAGGGAATTATCTTTGATATTCGTAATAATGGCGGAGGTACTGTTAAATCTGCCGCGCAAATGATAGATACCATTGTCCCCGAAGGTCCTGTTATTTCCAGCACGGATAAAAATGGTGAAAGCAAAGTTGTTTACAGTTCAGACAGTGCTGATGTCGATCTTCCTATGGTTGTATTGGTTAATAAAAACACTGCCAGTGCTGCAGAGTTATTTGCAGCAGCTTTGCGTGATTATGAAAAAGCTAAGCTTGTTGGTTCTATCACTTATGGAAAAGGTGTTATGCAGGATATTTACCCCCTGTCCGATGGCTCAGCAATTAAAATAACTACTGCACAGTTTAATCCTCCTACTTCCGAGAATTTTGACGGAGTGGGATTAAAGCCCGATTTTGTTGTTGACCTTACCGCTGAACAGGAAAAACTGTGGTATGAGCTTGACAGCACCACCGATTCACAGCTTATTAAAGCTTTGTCTGTTGTAAAAGCTTTGAATAAATAATTTAATTTATATAACTAAAAGGAGAATTTTTCAAATGAACGCAAAAAAGGCAATGACACAGGAAGAAGTAAAAGAACTGGAACTTCAGCTCGACGAGCTTAAAACAATAAAGAGAAAGGAAGTTGCCGAGAAAATCAAGGTTGCTCGTTCTTTCGGAGATCTTTCTGAAAACAGTGAATATGATGAGGCAAAAAATGAGCAGGCAATGGTTGAGGAGCAGATCCTTCAGCTCGAAACCATGCTGAAAAATGTTGAGCTTATTGATAGAGATGCGCTTACCACTGAAACGGTTGAAATCGGACTGCATATTAAGCTTTATGATAATAAATATAATGAGGAGCTTACCTATCAGATTGTCGGCTCCAATAGTGCGGATCCCACAAAAGGTAAAATTTCCGATGAATCCCCGCTTGGTAAGGCTCTCAAAGGCAAAAAAGTAGGGGATACTGTTGAAATTGAGGCTCCCGGAGGTATTATGAGCTTCAAAATTCTTGAAATCTCAAAGTAAAAAGGTTGCGGAGGGATTACCGTGCCAAACGATGAAAAAAGATATGATATGTTAAGTGGCGATGACCGTCAGGAAGCAATCCGCATAAAAAAGATAAAACAAGGCCTAATTCCCGATGCAGAGAATGAAGCCTATCAAAAAGAAAAAGCAGAGCGTGAGGCTCAAGTAGTTCCATTTAAGGAAAAGGCTAAAAACTTTTGGTATCACTATAAACGGATGGTGCTTCTTGTTGGATTTTTTGTTATAGCTGCGGCTTTTCTTACCTACCAGGGAATAAACAAGGAACGCTATGACACAACTGTTTTGTTATGCTCCTATTCTTATTATGATGACGCAACAATTCATGATTTTTCCAAAACTTTTTCAAAGTATATGACAGATTTTGATGGTAACGGAGAAGTTAATATCGGAGTGTTTCAAGCAAGCTACGCTGCTTCTGATAACCAAATGAACACCTTGGGCTATGAACAAGCATTACAATCACGCATTATGGCGGAGATTGTTTCGGGTGAAAATTGTATTTTCATCATAGAAAAGAAGCTTATGGATTCCCTTGCACAAAAAGAGGTTTTTGCAGACCTTCGGTTGCTTGTGGGTGTAGAAGGAGATGCCGCCGTCTACGGCGTAAACCTTTCAGACAGTGAACTTCTTAAAGATAAAGTGTTTGAGAAAAAACGCGATGATTATTATGTTGCATTGCGCGTGCGTAAGGAAAGCGGTGATAAAGAAAGCTACAATGCTCAGGTAAACGCCGTTAAAAAGCTTTTAAGTGCAAAAGCTAAATAATACAAAAAAGATGGGCTCTTTTTTTAAAGAGCCCATCTTTTTTGTATATAATGAAGAAACCCCTGTCCTATAAGACAGGGGTAAAACGCTATTTTAATATGCAAAAGCTTATTCAGCGTCGTTTTCTTCCTTCATTTTTGCGAAGCACTCGCTGCAATAAACAGGGCGATCCTCACGGGGTCTGAAAGGAACAGTTGCTTCTTTGCCGCAATTAGCACAAACAGCAGTAAACATTTCTCTCTCAGGTCTCTGAGCAGCTTTTCTTGCAGCACGGCATTCTTTGCAGCGCTGAGGCTCATTGGTGAAACCCTTTTCTGCATAGAACTCCTGCTCTCCCGCTGTGAATACGAACTCTGCGCCGCATTCTTTGCACACTAATGTCTTGTCTTCGTACATGATCTTTCCTCGCTTTTATTTTTTGTAATTTGCCCTCAACGGACTCTCACCGTTACCTTTGAAAAAACAACGCTCTTTTTAAGCTATACGGGCATATATAACAAAGAGATAAACTCTTTTGCCACAATTACATGGATCGGACAAAGCGCTGCCGACTTCAAAAAAAGCAAGGAACGCAAAATCGGATCGGGCATAAGCTTTTGCATTACGCATAAACTCACAGTATCATTATATATTTTTTTTAAATACTTGTCAATAAGTATTTTATTCTTGAACAATTTTTGTAAAACTTATACAAATTTAAAGTTACTTTCCTATTTGTTTTTACATAAAAAAAGGCGATAATTGGAAAAAAATGGAGATAATAAAAGAAAAACCTGTTGATTTAGGGCGATGGATTTTACAATTCTGATAAACTGATTCAGTCAAGAAGCATAAGCTTAGCAGCTTTGTAAATATCTCCGCAACCAAGCGTGATAACAAGGTCCTCAGGCTCAGCATACTCCTTAATATAATCGGCAACCTGTTCAAAGGAGTCAAGCAAAACACAGTTGTGTATTTTTTCCTTAAGATGCTTAGAATCAATGCCATAGGTGTTTATTTCGCGTGAGCCCATGATAGGTGTTAAAATAACACGATCTGCAAGACTTAACACATTTGCAAAGTCGTTTAGGAGCATGGCAGTTCTTGAAAATGTAAAAGGCTGGAAAACCGCCCACACCTTGTTAAAGCCTAGGGAGAGTGCCGCTTTTAAGGTCGCTTCAAGCTCGGCGGGATGGTGTGCGTAGTCATCAGCGATGGTAACACCGTTTCGAATTCCTAAAACATCAAATCTGCGCGCTGCACTTTTAAACTCAAAAAGGGAACGCCGAACATTCTCAAAGCAAACCCCGGTCTCCATAGCAGCAGCACAAGCAGCTAATGCGTTATAAACATTGTGGCGCCCCGGAATACGCAGCGAGAGTTCTCCTAAAGGCTCACCCTTGTGAAAAACCATAAATTTTGTTAAGAGAGAATGTGTGTCATGGCAAACCTCGGAGGAAATATCTTTGGCATAATAATCATTCTTGCAATCAAGCCCGAAGGTAACAGTCTTTTTATTGAGTTGAGCAACAGCTGCCATAGTGTTTTGATCATCGCCGTTTACAATAAGCATTTTTTCAGCCATTTCAGAGAACTTGCGGAAAGAAGCAATAAGATTTTCAAGCGTTTTAAAATACTCCATGTGATCTCGGTCAATATTAAGAATAACAGCAACATCGGGAGAAAGCTTTAAAAAGGTGTCAACATATTCACAAGCCTCGCAAACCATATTTTGCGATTTCCCCACTCTTCCGCTGCCGCCGATAAGCTCGAGCTTTCCACCGATAACAGTGGTAGGGTCCATTCCGGACTGCATGTAAATTTGTGTTATCATGGACGAAACGGTAGTTTTGCCGTGTGTTCCGCAAACGCAAACGGCGTTGTCATACCAGCTCGTAACGATTCCTAAAAGAACAGAACGCTCAATGGTGGGAATACCTTTTTGGCGTGCTGCCAGTAGTTCGGGATTGTCTTGCATGATAGCTGCTGAGTGAACGATAAGGTCAGCTCCCTCTATGTTTTGGGCAGCATGCCCGAGCACAACCGGAATACCCATGTTTTGAACAGCAGTAAGCGTGTCGCCGGGGTTGTTGTCCGAACCGCTTAAAGAGTAGCCCTGTGCAAATAAGATTTGCGCCAGAGGATACATTCCGCTGCCGCCGATCCCGATGAAATGGATATGCTGCTTTCCTTCTAAAATGTTGTAATCGATTGCCAAGGCAAGCCCTCCGTTTATATCAAAATTAAATGAACGATTTCGCTACTTACTATTATATTGCTTTTTGCAGAAAAAATAAATACTTATTTACAAAAAATGAATAAAACTTTTTATTTTTAACGATAATAGTACCAAACGGCGCTTAGCCGAAATTGACTTAAAGGAGAATTGCCGGACATGAATATCAGTCAGGTTAAGATCAGGAGACTCTATGATGAGGGAAGAATGAAAGCACTTGTGTCGGTTACGATCGACGATGATTTTGCGGTTCACGATATTAAAGTGATTGAAGGACCGCAGCGTGTTTTTGTCGCAATGCCCAGCCGAAAAGAGGAGGGAGGCAGCTTTCGGGATGTTGTTCACCCGATAACAAAGGATGCCCGCGATCAAATGGAAAAGACAATACTTGACCATTATTATATGGCGCTGGATGAAAACTATCAAAAAGAAATGCCGCAGCAACTGTAATTTTGTAAAAAAACTATTGACAAACCCCTAATGGGCGTATTATAATCTGCTTGTAATAATACAGTTAGGGGCGGAGTGAAATTCTCCACCGGCGGTGATGTGCCAAAGTGCAACAAGTCCGCGAGCGAAAGCCGACATGGTGCGACTCCATGACCGACGGTATAGTCCGGATAAAATAACGGTATTATAAAGCAGTTTTTTCGCCCCCGACTATTTGTCGGGGGCTATTTTCATTGTGGGGGTCTTTTTATGAAAAAACAGAAACTATTTAAACTTGTGCTTGTTGCAGTCATGTCCGCTGTTTCAACGGTGATTTACCTTATCTTACCTGAAATACCGCTTGTGCCCGGTGTAAGCTATCTGAAACTCGATTTTTCTGATATTCCCGCTCTTGTAGCAGCATTTATTACAGGGCCTGTATCCGGAATTGGTGTTGAGATAGTAAAAAATGCACTGCATCTTTTCCGCACAACCACTCTCGGTATCGGAGAAATTATGAATATCGGCGTTGGAACAGCAATGGTGCTTTCTGTTACGTTATTTACACGGCTGTTTTCCCGCATTTTCAAAAAGCCTAAGATGCATGCTGCTGTTTATTTTTCATCCGCTGTATGCGCTCTTGCGGTTACCATTGTAGCGGGCTGGGCATGCAACGCAATATTTACTCCGATATATTTCTCGCTTATGGGAATTCCGTGCACATCAGCGGCGGTTTTTGCAGGTGTCTGGGGCTCAACTCTTTTAAATGCTGTTAAAGCAGCCTTCAACATTCTTCCTTTTTATCCGCTATATTTCGCGGTAAACCGATATTTTTCAAAAAATAATTGACTTTTTTGTGGATTATGATACAATATAAGTAAATTGAATATTAGCCTTATCAAGAGTGACTGAGGGAACAGGCCCGAAGACGTCCGGCAACCTGCTATGCAAGGTGCTAAATCCTGCGGAATAAACCGGCAGATGAGGAGCAAATAAAATGCGCTGCGGTTATCCGTCAGCGCATATTTTTATGTTAGGAGAACATGTATGAAAAAAACACATCTTTTCACATCCGAATCGGTAACCGAGGGGCATCCCGATAAAATCTGTGACCAGATTTCCGATGCCGTCCTCGATGCTATTTTAGACAAGGATAAAACCGCTCGTGTTGCTTGCGAAACTACTGCTACAACCGGCATGGTTATGCTTATGGGCGAGATTAGTACCACTGCACAGATTGATATACCTGCCATTGCCCGCAGCGTAATCAATGAAATCGGATATGACAATGCGGCTTACGGGTTTGATGGGAATACCTGTGCTGTATTTACTACCATGGATAAACAGTCCGCTGACATTGCGCTGGGAGTGGACAACTCTCTTGAGAAAAAAGCGGGAGAAGAAGAGGGCGAGCAAAACGGTGCGGGTGATCAGGGCATGATGTTCGGCTTTGCCTGCAATGAAACGCCCGAGCTTATGCCTATGCCTATTTCACTTTCGCATAAGCTTGCAAAGAAGCTTGCCGAGGTTCGTAAAAACGGAACCCTGCCTTATCTGCGTCCCGATGGTAAAACACAGGTAACGGTTCGCTATGAGGATAACAAGCCTGTTTTTGTGGATACTATCGTTGTTTCTTCGCAGCATAGTGAGAACGTTTCGCTTGAAACTATTCGAAAAGATATTATTGAGCACGTTATCGCTCCTGTTATCCCTAAAAATCTCATGTCGGATGAGACCAAAATATTTGTCAATCCCACCGGTCGCTTTGTTGTCGGCGGTCCTCAAGGGGATAGCGGTCTTACCGGCAGAAAAATAATTGTTGATACATATGGCGGATATGCCCGCCACGGTGGCGGAGCATTCTCCGGAAAAGATCCTACAAAGGTTGATAGAAGTGCTGCATATGCCGCACGATACGTTGCCAAAAATATTGTTGCCGCCGGTATTGCTGAGCGCTGTGAAATTGAACTTGCTTATGCTATCGGCGTCGCAAAACCTGTTTCTGTTATGGTCGATACCTTCGGTACAGGTAAAGTAGAGGATAGTGCTATTGAACAGGCTGTTTGCAAGGTGTTTGACCTGCGCCCCTCTGCTATTATCCGCGATCTTGATTTGCGTAAGCCCATTTATAAAAATCTCGCCGCTTATGGTCATATGGGCAGGGAAGACCTTAAAGTTTCTTGGGAGAAAACCGATAAAACGGAGGAATTGAAAACCGCTCTTGGCATAAAATAAAAGTGGAGGTGAAAAAGATGAGGCTCGGAATTTCAACCGCTTGCTTTTACCCGGAGCAGACTGAAAAAGCAGTCAGAACTTTATGCGAAAACGGAACTCCTGAGCTGGAAATTTTCTTCAATTCCGCATGTGAAACCGAAGGCAAAATCCTTTCCGAAATAGCCGCTGTTACAAAAGCAAACGGCACCCGCGTTGTATCGGTGCATCCCTTTACATCGGGATTTGAGCCTTTTATGCTGTTTTCTGATTATGAGCGCCGCTTTTTGGATGGACTTGAGTTCTGTAAAAAGTATTTCAAAGCCTGTAACACCCTCGGCGCCGAGATCATGGTGCTGCATGGCGATAGGGCAGACGGTAATCATCATGATGACCGATATTTTGAACGCTATTTGCGGCTTTATCGAGCCGCCGAAAAAGAGGGTGTTTGCGTTGCGCAGGAAAATGTCTGCCGCTGCCGCAGTAGAGACATTGCCTTTCTTAAAAAGATGCGCGCCGCTCTAAAGGACGAGGTCGCTTTTGTGCTTGATTTGAAACAAGCAACACGCAGTGCTCTTGATTATAAAGAGGTTCTTTCGGCGATGGGAGAAAAGCTTGTTCATGTCCATTTAAACGATTGCGATACACAGCATGATTGTCTCCTCCCCGGAAAAGGAAATCGCGATTTTAAAGAACTTTTTGCAAAACTAAATGCTTTGGATTATAAAGGCTCCGCAGTTATCGAAGTCTACCGAGAAAATTACGGTGATTATGACCAACTAATAAAAAGCCTTGATTTTTTAAACAATATAAAGCTGTAAAAAATGCTTTACTTTATGTACTTTTTCTGTTAGAATAAAGAAAAAGGGATAAAGGGAGGAACCAATATGAGATGTCCTTTTTGTGGGTATGAAGAAAGCCGAGTTGTAGACTCTCGCCCAACAGAAGAAAACGAGAAAATTCGCCGTAGAAGAGAGTGCCTGAAATGTAACTCTCGGTTTACAACCTATGAGGTCATTGAAACTGTCCCTATCATGGTTGTTAAAAAGGATAAATCTCGCGAAGCTTTTGATAGAGATAAGCTCACAAGAGGTATTCTCCGGTCTTGTGAAAAACGTCCCGTTACTGCTATCGAAATCGAAAAAATGGTGGACCGTATTGAAGCCGAGCTTTCCAATTCGTTGCAAAGAGAGGTCACCTCATATCGTATCGGCGAGCTTGTTATGAAATATTTAAAACCTATCGACGAGGTTGCCTATGTCCGCTTTGCCTCGGTTTACCGCCAGTTTGGCGACATTGGCGCGTTTATGGACGAGCTTAAGAGTATGATAAAAGACAAATAAACACAAAAAAGCCCCGCAGAGTAGCAATCTGCGGGGATCGATTTTTTATATCGTTCTGCTTTGATGGTTTTAGCGTATTTATTTCATCTTTTTGGTAATGGAGAGCAGCCGTACAATAACAGGGCTCAAAACAATGTTGAATACGAGCTCAAACAGGAAGTTTCCACCGGCTAAACCGAAAAACATGTATTTTACAACATTTTCTCCGAAACCAAAGCTCTCTGCCCATTGGGAAACGAGCTCCATAAAGAATAAAAGACAGCCGATAAGGAAAATTCCGGTGTTTACAAGCGGACAAACAATAGCCGCCGCAATAACTGCAATGTAAACATTTTTTTTAGCAAGTAAATCATAAACAAGTCCCGCGCAAAAACCGCAGAGCGTGCCTTTTAATAAAACCGTTGCAATAGTTCCGGGAATGTTAACGGCCATAAATGCAGCCGCGTCTCCGCTTATGAGAACTACAACGCCGAAAACAAATCCAAGCCATGCACCAATGTATTTTCCGCATAATGCCGCACCTACAACGATGGGAATAAGCACTAATGAAATCGAAAACATTCCGAATCGAATGAATGAGCCCATAAGCTGCAATACAATAACTAATGCAGTCAGGATAGCTCCCAGTGCCAAGGTCTTGGTAGACATTTTTTTTGTTTGTGTTGACATAAAAATCCTCCTTGCTACTGCTCCGAGTGCGGATGCAGTGCTGTTTTGTTAGATATTTTTCTTAAAAATGGTGTATAAACCATCAAGCAGCAAAGTTTCATCAATAATGATAGCCTCACGGCAGTGTGGGACGATAACCTTAGACAGTCCGCCTGTTGCAATAACGGTGGTGTCCTCTCCCAGTACCTCTCGGTATCGGCGAATCATGCCGTCTATCATGCAGGCATTGCCGATAACTGCGCCCGACCGCATGCAGTCAATGGTGTTGCTTCCGATAACAGAAACATCACCCTCTAAACTTATCTGCGGGAGCTGCGCTGTTCCTTGTGCCAGTGCGTTGAGCGCAGTATTAACGCCTGTTAATATGGAACCGCCGACCATCTCGCCGCTCTTCGTGAGAGCCGAAATGGTGGTCGCTGTTCCTAAATCTAGAACAATGGAGGGTAGGGGATATTTCTTTTGCGCCGCGACCGAGACACAAACAAGGTCCGCTCCCAGCTGAGCGGGATTGTCTATCTTGATGTTAAGCCCTGTTTTAACTCCCGGGCCTACAACAAAAACACGGCAGTTATAAAGCCTGCGGATAGCTCCCTCAAGTAAGCTTGAAACCTGCGGCACAACCGAGGATATGATAGCCCCCTCAATCTCTTGGGAGACTTTGTCCGATAAGGATAGAACAGAACGAATGGAAACGGCATATTCATCCCGTGTTTTTTGCCTGTCGGTTGCAATACGCGCCGTAAAGACAAGCTTATCATTGCCGTATACACCTATAATAGTGTGGGTGTTTCCTACATCAATCGTTAAAATCATAAAATCACCGCTTATTTGTCATATCCGTTGGGATTGTTTTTCTGCCACCGCCATGCGTCCTCGCACATTTCGTCTAGCTCACGCACAGCCTGCCAGCCAAGCTGCTCCTTTGCATAAGAAGGATCGGCATAGCACGTTGCAACATCACCGCTTCTCCGCGGCGCAATTTTGTAGTTTACGCTCTTGCCACAGGCTTTTTCAAAGGCATGTACCATTTCAAGAACACTGTACCCGTTGCCTGTGCCGAGATTATATGCATCAATTCCTGTTGTGGAAAGAACCTTCTGGACAGCCTTTAAGTGACCGAGCGCTAAATCAACAACATGAATGTAATCGCGAACTCCCGTTCCGTCCGGCGTGTTATAATCATCACCGAAAACCGATAAACATTCCCGCTTGCCGATAGCAACCTGTGTGATATAGGGCATTAGATTATTGGGAATTCCGTTCGGGTCCTCGCCGATACGCCCGCTTTTGTGCGCTCCGATGGGATTAAAATAACGCAGTAGCGCAATGCTCCACTCGCTGTCAGATACTGCAATGTCGCGAAATATGTTTTCCTGCATGAGCTTTGTTGCTCCGTATGGGTTGGTAGTCGAAAGCGGAAAATTCTCGCGAATGGGAACCGTTTCGGGCATTCCGTAAACCGTTGCCGATGATGAAAAGACCAAACGCTTTACATCAAATTCGTCCATAAGCTCGCAGAGGGTAAGAGTGCTGCCCAAATTGTTGCGGTAGTATTTTAATGGCTGCGCTACCGACTCACCGACAGCTTTGTATCCCGCAAAATGAATAACAGCATCGGGCTTGTGCTTAATAAAAACCTTACGCATATTTTCCTTGTCAGCAACATCAAGCTCGTAAAAAGCAAAATCTTTATTTGTTATCTCGCGTATGCGGTTTAAAACTTCGGGTTTTGAATTGGAAAAATCATCAACAATGCAGACCTCATATCCCGCGTCTAAAAGTTCCACGCAGGTGTGAGAACCAATATATCCGGCTCCGCCTGTGACTAAAATTTTCATAAAACATCCGTCCTTTAATACATTTCAAGTTTTTGCCTTTACATTGCATTTTACTATATTTTTGTTTTGATTGCAATAATTTTACAAAGAAAAAGTAAAAATCCCGAATGCGTAAGGCGTTCGGGATTTTTGGTGATCCATCGGAGATTCGAACTCCGGACACCTTGATTAAAAGTCAAGTGCTCTGCCAACTGAGCTAATGGATCATTTACATCAAAAAAGCATCACCGCGATGATGCTTGTATATTATATCAAGTGAAAATGCATTTGTCAACCGATTTTTTTAAAAAAAATCCTGTTTTTTCTAATATTTTTTGCTTTTTGGTTCTTTTATCTTAAAAGAAAGCCGACAGCCTACTTGGCAGGGAAGCAGACTGCCGAGTTCATTCTTTTATATGTGAACCTTAACAACAACCTTTTTAACAGGGCAATTTTCTAAAAGCTTAATTCCCGGCTTGTGAATATCCTCAGGAAAGAATATTGCAAAAGTTTTCTCGCTACATTCCAGCTTTGCCCGCGTTCCGATTGCTTTGTAATGTACAGCATCTTTTTCGGCATTGTATTCTTCGGTCTGCTCGCAGTCGGAGATGGCGGCACATTCCATGTATTCCTTGCCCGAAATGATAAACTGAATGTCAATGTAATTTTTGTGTCCCTCAAATTTCTCATTATCCTCTTTCGGGTTATATTCTTGAACACTTGCATAAACCTTTTTGCCGTCAATCTCGTATTTGCCGACCTCTAGGTTTTCAGTAATTGCTTTTTCAATAAATGCAAAACCAAGCTGAAAGCCTTCGTGGCAAGCATAATATAATGTGCGGTTTTTAAAACTGTCAAAAATCATGTAAAACATCCTTTCTTTTTAGAAATTTCTAGCAAATCAAGTTTAACATATCCATCGCTCAAATTCAATAGATATGTGAAATTTTAAAATCTTTGATTTTTAATAATTCATCGGTTTTTTATCGCTGTAAAGGTTTTTTTCTTGCCATAAATGTGCTTTGCATGAAATTGGTGAGGTTTTGATGTTTTTCTTAAATTTCTTAGTGGATTTTGTACAAAAGTTACAAAGCAGTTGTTTATATTTTGTGAACAATTTTTGTTTACTTTTCAATTGAAATCAGTTATAATCAAACTAAGAGCCGAAAGGCTGAAATTTTAATTTTAATGGAGGTAAACAAGAATGAAAAAAAGAATCGTAGCACTCGTTCTGTCGGTTGCAATGGTTCTCAGCTTCCTGCCTTTCTCTGTATTCGCAGAGGGCACCGAAACCGAGACAACCAATCGTTATGCAGCCGGCGAAGGCGCGTCGTATCTTCTGGATGTTCCCGATGCAGAAGCATTGGATGAAACAGCACATACGACGACGCAACACACAACCTTATCTATTCGCAAGGATGAGAATGGAGAGAACTTCATCGTTTATGATGAGCCTTATAAGGTTGATGAATTCACAGGCAAAAAGGTTTTGGATGCCCAAAATGAGGATAGCACAAATGTCGTTACTGGCTTTGTAAGCACAATTAATGCTGCACAGCTAACCTATGGCGGCGATGAAACCTATGAGAGCGGCCTGCCCGAGGAAATTACCATCGGAACCGATCCTATGACTACATATTTGGCAATTCGCATCAAGATCAATGATAACAGCGATGCATTTGCCAAGACTGCGTCAACGCTTCGTCTGTCTCTTGTAAAAACTGATGGTGAAAAAATTCCTTTCTACACCAATAAGGCATTTCCTTCCCGTTGGTTTGATCTGAAAGATGGCTCGATGGTCTATTTCAATCCCTCATCCCACTACTCGGCTGATAACACCGGTAGAGGCTTTGATTTCACCGGCGATATGGATGGATATATGTTGATTCCCTTCAAAATGTATACTGCCAGCGGCGTAACAACCTCTTTGCTGACTGCAGATGATTTGAAAGATTTCGCAGGCTTTGAAATTGGTTTTTGCAACAATGACACTGTTACTAAATTTATGAAAGCCAGCTCTTGGGAAGATAAGGAGCTGCTTCTTGGCGATTGCATGCTGGTAAATGATGTTGAGGCATTTACAAAAGCTCGCTCTGAAAAACGCGGCGTTGCTGATAAGATGTATTCCCCCAATTTAGATGATACCGCTTATTATGCATCCCGTGTTTCCGGCTTTAGAACCCACTTTATGGGACACGCTGATAATTCCGGTAATTCTACTTCGTGCAGAAGCTTTTTTGCAAGTAAAAGTTTTTACGATCCTAACACTAAGGGCCAGAACGGAAATTATCAGCACTTCCTTCACATCACCACCCTCCCGAATGGTGACCGCGCTTTCGAAATATTCGTACCCAGCGCCGTTACAACAAAGACAGGTACAGTATGTATTTGGTCAGCGGACGCTTATGATGACGCCAAGATTACTTCGGGGGGATATATTTACAATTTTACCATAACTGCCCATGTCGGTACTCCTGATGTGATTGATGCCACCAAAATCAATGCATTTGCTTTCCGCATCGCAACCAAGGATGGAACTGTGCCCAATGAAGCTTTTACCTTTGGTTTAGTACTTCAATTGAATACAGCTGAACCTGGTGCTGCTCTTATGCAGGACAAAGCTGGTGCCGTAACACCATACTATATGACAGCCGGCGAGTACACCTATGTTGATGCCAACACCGGCAAAACCGAGAAGCTTACTGCAGATGCCAGCGGAAACATTTCCTACACCGGAAATCTCGATGGTTATATTCTGGCTCCGTATGCTAATTTCAACACTGTGGTAGATGGCACTGGTACCGCTCTTACACAAGCCAAGATAGAACATAGCTGGGGCGGCTCCAACTGGTGTTCTACTTATAAAAGCGGTGCTCCTATAGGCTACAAGTTAGTTTCCGGCTTTGAGCATGAAAAAGCCCTCTATGCCGGCGATACTTTCTTTGTTCAGGATACCGATGCATTCACCGAATATCACACCGATTGTGATAAAGTTGAACACAGCTGGCTCGCAGGCGAAACCGTGAAAGAAACCTGCGATACCGATGGTTCTATTGCTTACACCTGCCAGAGAGAAGGTTGCACCGCAACCAAGACCGAGACTATCCCTGCCGCTCATGACAATATTGTTATTGATGAGGGCACAGCGGCAACCTGCACCACCGATGGTATAAGCAAGGGCTCCCACTGCGAGACCTGCGACACAATTATCGTAGCACAGGAAGTTATCCCTGCTGCTCACACCGATGGCGAGGTTACCTCCAATGAGGATGGAACCCACTCTTATGCTTGCTCTGTTTGCAAAGAAACAGCTGTAAGAACCGAAGAGTGCTCCTACAAAGAAACAGCTGAAAACACCTTTACCTGTGAGATATGCGAGCACAGCTATGTAAAAACTGCATGTGAGCATACTAACACTACCGTTGTTGGTAAAGTCGATGCAACCTGCGAGAGCGAGGGTTACACCGGTGACACTGTTTGCTCCGATTGCGAAGAGACAGTTACACCCGGCACAACCACTCCCAAAGAAGACCACAAGTTTGCAGAAGAGGGAACTGTTGTTGAGCCTACCGAGACTGCTACCGGTTACACCGAGTATGCTTGCGAGTTCGGTTGCGGCACAACCAAGAAAGACAGCTATACCGCTCCTACCAGCGGCAAGCTTGA
>JAZQMT010000110.1:0-5445 GCA_045543635.1 Oscillospiraceae bacterium
AATGATTTTCCCATGCGCCCGCTTGGTTGGAAGTCCCCTAACGAGTTCTTAAACCACTTCCTGACCACCGGCGAAGTTTTTTAACTCAATTTTGTAACACATCATTGACAAACCTACATTTTAACGATAATTCCCCGCCAAGAGCTCGCCTGGCGGGGATGTTTAAGTTAAGAGACTTTCGAGATATTCCATCTTTTTGCTATCGGGAGTGGGAATGTTTTCAAAAGGAAATACGATACCCATTTTAGTATATTTAACCTGACATATTTTCTTAAATGGCAGAAGCTCTATCTTGTCTATACAAGAATATTTGTCTGCTATTTTCTTTAAAGCAACAACATTCTGCTCATTATCATTAAGCGACGGAATAATGACCTGACGCAAGGTTGTTTTAATAGAATTTTCATTAAGGAAATATAAAAAATCCATCACCCTTTGCATAGAGCAGCCGACATATTTAATATACTGCTCCTCACTTGTATATTTCACATCCAAAAGCACACGGTCAGTCTCTTCAAGCAGAGCCTTTACATTTTCGTTTAAAATGCTTCCCGAAGTGTCCAGACAGGTGTTTATTCCATTTTGGTGGCAGAGCACAAACAGCTCCTTTGCAAACTGCGCCTGCAAAAGCGGCTCTCCGCCTGAAAGGGTAACCCCGCCGGCCCTGCCGAAATACTCCTTAAATCGAATAGCTTTAGAAAGCAGTTCATCAGGCGTGTAAAGTTCTCCGACATTACACTCCCATGTATCGGGATTATGGCAGCAGGAGCAGCGCAGGTTGCACCCCTGAAGAAAAACCACAAAGCGAACACCGGGGCCGTCAAGCGTGCCGAGACTTTGAATGGAATGAATATAGCCGTTCATTACAGCGCCTCATGGAAGGTTCTGCTGATAACCTCACGCTGCTGCTCGCGAGACAGCTTGTTAAAGTTTACAGCGTAACCGGAAACGCGGATCGTAAGGTTTGGATAAGCCTCGGGGTTCTCATAAGCTTTCATGAGGGTTTCTCTATTTAAGACATTCACATTAATGTGATGCGCTTTCTTTGCAAAATATCCATCAAGGATCGAAACGAGGTTATCTATTCTCTCGTCATCCGTTCTGCCGAGAGCATCGGGAGTTATCGAAAAGGTGTTTGAAATACCGTCACGGCAGTCATCATAGGAAAGTTTTGCAACCGAGTTAAGCGAAGCAAGCGCCCCATTTTCCTCACGATTATGCATCGGGTTAGCACCGGGGGCAAAGGGGGCAGATGCCTTTCTGCCGTCGGGGGTTGCACCTGTGTTTTTGCCATACATAACATTCGAAGTAATGGTAAGTACAGAGAGGGTGTGTATTGCTTTGCGGTAGGTGGGAGTTTTGCGAAGCTCAGTAATGACACGATGGGTCATATCCTTGGCTATAAGGTCTACCCTATCATCATCATTACCATATTTGGGGAAATCACCGACTGTTTCGAAATCCGTGATAAACTCTCCGCTTTTAATGGGTTTGACTGTGGCATATTTAATAGCACTCAGCGAGTCCGCCACAACTGAAAGCCCCGCAATACCGAATGCCATAAACCGTTCTACATCGGTATCATGCAGTGCCATCTGAATTTTTTCATAGGCATATTTATCATGCATATAATGAATGATATTCATGGTATTAACATAGAGGCGGCAAAGCCAAGAGAGATAAATCTCCATTCGCTCCATAACCGCGTCAAATTCCAGCTTTTCACCGCTCATAACAGGCATTTGAGGCCCTATGTGCATACCGCTGGTGGTATCATAACCGCCGTTTATCGCAATAAGCAAAAGCTTTGCAAGATTGCAGCGAGCACCAAAAAACTGCATCTGTTTACCAACCTTCATAGCCGAAACACAGCAAGCAATGGCATAGTCATCACCATAAATGGGGCGCATGACATCGTCATTCTCATACTGAATAGAATCAGTATCTTTCGAAACCTTGGCGCAGAATTTCTTAAAGTTTTCGGGAAGCTGATTTGACCAGAGCACCGTTAAGTTTGGTTCGGGAGAAGAGCCGAGAGTGTAAAGTGTATTTAACATGCGAAAGCTGTTTTTGGTAACTAAAGTTCTGCCATCCTCGCCCATTCCGCCAACAGCTTCGGTAATCCACATAGGATCGCCGCCGAAAAGCTCATTATATTCGGGGGTACGCAGATGACGGGCAATACGAAGCTTAATCACAAAATCATCCATAAGCTCCTGCGCACCCTCTTCGGTAAGTACACCATTTTGCATATCGCGCTCGATATAAATATCAAAGAATGTGGAAACTCTGCCCAGCGACATAGCGGCGCCGTTTTGCTCCTTAATAGCTGCAAGATATGCAAAATAAGTCCACTGAATGGCCTCTCTGGCGTTCTGAGCGGGTCGGCTTATATCAAAGCCATACATCGCTGCCATTTCTTTTAGGTAACCCAGGAAAGCGATTTGTTGGAAAAGTTCTTCATCAAGGCGGATCTGCTCAGTGTCAAATGCCCCATTAGCCAGAAGGTCCTTATCCTTCTTTTTCTCCTCAATAAGTCTATCAACGCCGTACAGAGCGACTCTGCGGTAATCTCCGATTATTCTTCCCCTGCCATAAGCATCCGGGAGACCCGTAATAACATGACATTTACGCGCCTTGCGCATTTCATCGGTGTAAGCGCGGAAAACGCCGTCATTATGTGTGGTGCGGAAGCGAAACTCCTCCTCAACCTTTGGACTGAGCTTATATCCGTAAGCTTCACAAGCCTGACGGACCATACGCATACCGCCAAATGGGTTTACCGAACGCTTTAAGGGGCGGTTGGTTTGCATTCCGACAATTATTTCATTTTCTTTATCAATATATCCGGGAGAAAAACTGGTGAGTGAGGACACAGTTGCCGTATCAATATCTAAAACGCCGCCGAACTGACGCTCAATAGTAAAAAGGCTCTGAACCTTTTTCATAAGAGCATTTGTGCGTTCTGTAGCAGAGGCAAGAAATGAACTATTTCCCTCATATTGCTGATAATTTGTTTGAATAAAATCGCGAACATTAATTTGGTCTTGCCAAACTCCTTTTTTAAATCCATTCCAATTTTTGTGTTCCATTTTTGTACCTCCCATGAGTAAATAACTAAAAAGGCAAGTCAGTTTTAATTAAAACTGACTTGCCCAGACGGTCGGCTCTTATATAAATTTACACTCCACCGCGGTTGACCGCGTTCTCCGTCAGTCATGTAAATTACTGTTATTATTATACACAACAAAATTTTATTTGTCAACAAAAAAACGCTGCGACTTTTTAAAGCCGCAGCGAAAACACAATTATTTTTTTGAAGAAAATCCTTTGTTAATAAGCATGGTAGTTAAAATGATAACACCAATGATAATAAAAATAACAAGCATTCCCTTGCCCATATATTCAAACATTTCAATAAACCTTATAGGCTCAAAAATCAGTTCGGATTGAGATTCGCTTGCCGAAGGGACTTGAGCGGAAGCATTAAAGATATTCAAAAACGATGCAAACAATTTCATAATTTCATTCCTCCGTTTCAGAAAAATCAGCTAAAGAAGTTTAAGATGATGCCGCCGGCAATAACCGAAGCAATCTGTCCCGAAACATTGACGCCGATAGAATGCATCAAAAGGAAGTTCTGGGGATCTTCCTGAAGGCCCATTTTGTGAACGATACGGCCGGACATGGGAAATGCAGAGATACCTGCAGCGCCGATCATAGGGTTGACCTTCTTTTTGGTAAAGAGGTTTAAAAGCTTTGCAAAGAGAACGCCGCCTGCAGTGTCAACAATAAACGCGATAAGACCGAGACCCATGATAAGCAGGGTGTCAACCTTAAAGAATTTTTCAGCGGTCATATTAAAAGCAACCGAAATTCCGAGGAATATGGTGACAAGGTTTGCAAGGACTTTTTGTGCAGTTTCGGAAAGAGACTCAAGAACACCGCACTCACGAATAAGGTTACCGAACATGAGGAAACCGATAAGAGCGGTTGCCTGAGGAACAACAGCAGAAACTACAATGGTAATAATAATGGGGAACATAATTCTGGTGAGCTTGGAAACCGATTTCTGCTCGTAAGGCATACGGATCTTACGTTCTTTTTTGGTGGTGAGCAGCTTGATAACAGGCGGCTGAATGATGGGAACAAGAGCCATGTAAGAATAAGCTGCAACGGTGATAGGACCGACATAAGAAGAACCGAGGGTGTTGGCAACGGCAATAGAGGTCGGCCCGTCGGCCGCACCGATAATTGCGATAGAAGCTACATCTTTGAGGTCAGGGAAAAAGATGCTTGCCATACAGAGAGTAAAGAAAATACCGAATTGTGCTGCTGCACCGAAAAGCATAAGTTTGGGGTTGGAAAGCAGCGGACCGAAATCAATCATAGCGCCGATTCCGATAAATAAAAGAAGCGGAAAAAGCTCATTTTCGATACCCGCATGGTATAGCTCATCAATAGGACCTACCAGCGCATCCGAAAACGGAATATTAACAAGAATGGTGCCAAAACCCATAGGCAGAAGCAGGGTGGGTTCCATTTCCTTTTTAATTGCAAGGAAAATAAGCAAACATCCGATTAAAATCATAACCACCTGCTGCCATGAAAATGCCAGCAAATTTTCGTACAAAATCCCCATTTTTACAAACCCTCCAAATAAAGTAAAAATTCATAACCGTTTTATTTTAACACACCGCCCTTTAAAATGCAAGCATTTCCTCCGTTTTCAGACAAAGTTTTTGGATTAATTTGACTTTGAATACATTTCGTTTTATAATACAAAAAACAGAACGGAGCTTATTGCTATGAAAAAGGTTTTATTTTTATACCACGGCAAGAATCAAACAGCCCAAGCTATGCAACCTTATGCCACGAAATGCAAGGATTTTTTGCATTTCATACTACCAACGTACTGCTTTTGAAGAAATTACCTAAAGCCTTGAATATGACACAAAACAACCGCTGACTTCCAAGTCAGCGTTTGTTTTTATCTATTCGACAAATTGGAATTTACTTCTTCAATACTTTTTTGCACCAAGTGCGTTTGTTGCATTTAGGACACTTTAAGTGACGAGTTGTTCCTCTGTGCATAGCCATCATCGCTTCTTTATAGGTAGGAACAATTTCGTAACCGCAATTTTTGCACTTGTAAGCACCCACACTGACTTCAAGCTTTAATGCATAGAAGCACGGTATCAAAAACACGACGCAAACACCAAGAATTGTGCCAAGCTGCCACACTCCTTCAGGAATCAAAAATGCAGCAATAAAGATACCTGCAATTAGGGCTGTCATACTTACAATCATAATTGCCCACATAGAAGACCAAATTGTTTTGTTTTTCTTTTCCAATTCTTTCGCCATATCAAGCAAAAGCTGTTCGTTTTTCTGATTGCTATTTTCCATATTGATTTTCTCCCCACTTAATAATTCATTTACACT
>JAZQMT010000111.1:0-5917 GCA_045543635.1 Oscillospiraceae bacterium
GGAGCTTACTGTTTTCTCGATTTTGGGAATTGTATTAATTTTAGGTTCAGTTTTTCTCTTGAGCCGAAACGATTAGAAGGTTGGTTATGATAAGTGACTTGGCGCTTCGGATTTTTGATATTAGAAATCCTATTTTAAAAAACGATTTTGAGCAGTTTTATGCGCTTATGAAAAGTTCTTTTCCTAAAGAAGAACGGCGCAGTTGCGCAGAGTTTAAAGCCCTTGCGAAAAGCTCTGCCTACTATAAAATTTATTCTCTTTTTAAGGAAGGGAGTCTAATCGCGTTTTTCACAGTCTGGGAGTTTACGGGATTTCGGTTTGGCGATCATTTCGCAGTAGCTCCGCAGATAAGAAATTCAGGAATCGGTTCCATGCTGCTTTCGCAAATTCTTAACGAAAGTTCTCGCCCATTTATTCTTGAAGTCGAGTTGCCCGAAAATGAGATGGCTGCGCGCAGATTGAATTTTTACCTTCGGAACGGGTTTAAATTAAATAACTTTCCGTATCTGCTTCCTCCTATGCAGGAGGGCTGTAAGCCGCTGCCCATGCACATTTTAAGTTATCCCGAAAAGCTCTCCGAGAATGAATTTAAAAATGTGCGAGATATGCTTTATAAAATAGTTTATAATGGTAAAGCCGCCCATAATTAGGGGCGGCTTTTTGTGTTTTAAAGGTCATAATCTGACCAAGTGTATCCTTGTTTTCGGACATTCTCGATAACATCACCAAGAATATTACTGTTTGTTTTAGAAACAGCATGCAGCAGGTAGATGGCGCCGTTATGTGCGCCGTTTGTAACTTTCTCAAGTGATCTCGTCTCATCGGGCTGGTTATCGACATTCCAATCAACATAAGCAAAACTCCAGAATACACTTTGATAACCACATTGTTTGACGATAGCAAGCATGCGGGGACTAAATTCACCCATGGGGAAACGAAACAGCTGCATTTCGTAATCGAATTCTTTTTTTACAAGATCGTGAAGCTCCATAATCTCATCCCGAGCTTGCTCATCCGAACAGGACGGCATTGACGGATGTGACCAGCTATGGTTTCCGACAATATGCCCTTCATCTATCATGCGGCGAACAAGCTGCGGATTTCTTTTTACATAATCATAGGTTACAAAAAATACAGCTTTTACCTGTTTTTCTTTAAGGGTATCCAAAATAGGGGCAGTATATCCGTTTTCATAGCCTTCATCGAAGGTAAGATAAACCTTTTTTAAGTCATCTCCTACAAAAACAGCGTTATAATCCCGATATTTCTGATTATAGGAAACCGCCGAAGATGGACGCTGATGCTCTTTTACAACTCCGGGCCCCCAGCCCACACAGGTATTATCAAGTGTACTTAAATCTAAAGAGCTCGAACTGCTGTTTTCAGAAGTATTGCCCAGTGTCATTTGCGTGGAGGCAGTTTCACTTACTATATCACTTATAAGCTCAGAAGATGCGGCAGCACCTTCCCTATTATCGCTGCAAGAGGAACAGAGGCAAAGCATTACAACGATAAAACCAGCTAAAGCAATTTTTGTGTTGTTTTTTTTACTCATATGATTAGTCCACCATGCTGTTAATTACATTTTTACCCGATGAAATGATGCTGGAAATATCATCTTCAAGGGTGTTACTATCGTTATCGTTATCGTTGTCATTATCGTCATTGTTGTTATTGTCGTCATCATCATTGTCATTATTGTTATTATCATCATTGTCATATTCACCATCGGTGTTATTGTTGGGAATATTTCCGCTGATTACCGAAGAGATGTCATTGAGCGATTCATTTTTAGAAGCTGTTTCTCCCTCACCCATATCACATGCAGAAAGCATTGCGGCAAGAGAAAGAACAACAAGTGCGATCGCAAATTTTTCCTTCATAATCCATTCCTCCTTTTTTAAGTTTATTTTTGTTCCCCGTATAGTTTTTGTTACTTTTCCAAACAATATGCTGTGAAAGAATATTTCCAAAAAATAAATTTTTAAGGAGGTCTTTATTTTGTATTATAATCCTTATCTTATCACAAAGGTGACAGCAAGGCAAATTTTAGATTCGCGCAGCAATCCAACAATTGAGGCGCAGGTTCATTTAAGTGGCGGCGCTATCGGAATTGCGGCAGTTCCTTCAGGTGCATCAACCGGTAAATTCGAAGCGCGTGAGCTTCGCGACAAAGATAAAGAACGCTATCTTGGATGCGGTGTTCTTGGCGCTGTAGAAAATGTGAAAACAGCTATAAATGACGCCCTTTGCGGTAAAGACTCGCGCTTTCAAAATGAACTGGACAGAACTATGATTGAGCTGGACGGCTCAGAAAACAAAAGTAATTTGGGTGCAAATGCCATTTTAGCTGTTTCACTTGCCTGTGCCAAAGCAGCAGCCAAAGCCGGGAATATCCCTCTTTATCGCCACATTGGAGGTATAGGAGCACACATTCTGCCCGTTCCCATGATGAATATTCTAAATGGAGGCGTTCATGCTCCCAATAATTTAGACATTCAGGAATTTATGATTATGCCTGTAGGCGCAGAAAGCTTTAGAGAGGCACTGCGTTGCGGTTCGGAAGTATATCATGCACTACAAGCCATTTTAAAACTTAAGGGTGTCTCCACCGCTATCGGGGACGAAGGCGGTTTTGCACCTGATTTAAAAAATGACTCCGAAGCTATTGAAGTTATTTTAGATGCCGTTGAGCGCGCAGGATACAAGGTAGGCGAAGATGTCATGATCGCTCTCGATGCAGCAGCATCCGGCTGGTTTGAGGAAGAAAAGCAAAGTTATTATTTGCCAAAACAGAAAAAATCATTTTCAAAAAAACAACTGACAAACTTTTGGAGTGAGCTGTGCGAAAAATACCCTATTCTCTCTATCGAAGATCCTTTTTACGAGGATGATTTCGAAAGCATGAGCGAGCTCACCGAAAAACTTGGTGAAAAAGTGCAGCTTGTAGGCGATGACTTATTTGTAACCAATCCTCAAAGACTCTCCAAAAGCATTGATTGCAAAGCAGCAAACGCCATTCTTATTAAACCCAATCAGATAGGCAGCCTGAGTGAGACTATGGAGACGGTTTTCTTATCCAAACGCGCAGGTTACAGAGCAATTATCTCCCATCGTTCGGGAGAAACCGAGGATACCTTTATTGCCGATCTGGCGGTAGGGCTGAACGCCGGACAAATTAAAACGGGTGCACCCTGCCGCACCGACCGAACCTGCAAATACAACCAGCTTTTACGCATAGAAGAAGAACTGGGTGCTTCGGCTGTGTATTTTGGAAGAAATGCTATAAAATAAACAGAACCGAAAGGCTTTTTTGCCTTTCGGTTTTTCATTTAACTGTTTTTGGAGAAACCGCTTTCTCCATCACGCCGGGTAGAAATATAATAACCGCCTTTATCGTAACCATATCTACGGTCCTTAACTGCAGTATTGTTTTCAACGTCGTTAAAAACAACACCCAGAACCTTTGCCTCAGCAAACTCAAGGGAATTTAGGCATCTTGTAAGCGCACTCTGGTCGGTATAATTTTGACGGACAACAACCACTACACCATCCACCAAATTAACAAGAGGCAAAGCATCCGAGACAACATTGATAGGTGAGGTATCAAGAATAATATAATCAAAAGATTTTGAAAATTCCTGAAGCAGAAGCTCCATTCTTCCCGAGGCTAGAAGCTCAGCAGGATTTGGCGGAACAACGCCGGATGGGAGAATAAACAAATTCTCAACCTGCGTTTTCAAAACAGCAGTATTTACATCAGAAAAACCTGCGAGAACATTGGCGAGGCCGGGGGTTCTTTTTACCTCAAACAAGCGATGAGATTTTCCTCTGCGAAGATCACAATCAATAAGCAAAACGCTGGAGCCCATTTCAGCAAAAGATGCTGCAAGATGCGCCGAAACAGTGCTTTTTCCCTCGCCGGCCAGTGCACTGGTAACAATAATTTTACGGCAACCCTCTTTAGGAAGGGAAAACAGAACATTGGTTCTTAATGATTTATATGCCTCAGAAAATAGAAAATTACGTCTATTCCCAACGATAATATCATTTTGAAATCCGGTTGTTTTTTTCTTCTTGTTAGATAAAAATTTCATACAAGGCTCCTTATTCTACTCTGCTGATCATTCCAAGGACAGGATATTTTGTACAATAACGGATGTCCTCCTCAGTACGAATACGATTATCCAGTTTAGTGACTAAAAGCACAATACACATACTGAGCACAAGCCCGATAATTGCACCCAAAGCGGAATTCACCATAAGATTAGATGGTGCAGCCTCGGTAGGCACTTTTGCTTTGCGAAGAATAATGATAGAACCGGTATCATCAAAATACTGTCTTAAAGTATTAGGTGCAATCTGTTCAATGGCTTTTGCAATATTGTAACTATCCTGTGCAGAAGATGTAGTAACAGAAACGGCAAGAATCTGTGAGTCATCCACAGCTTCCATTGACAGGGTGCGGCGTATTTCCGCCGCAGTATATTCAGAACTTAACGGAAGCTCATTCATGATTTTCTCAGCAAAGGAAAAATCCTTCATAATAGCGATATAAGCTTTGGCAAGGTTTTGAGATGCAGCAAGACTTCCCGAAGTTGCAATAGTGTTGGGAGCCGCATTAACAATCATGGTAACCTCGCATATGTACTGCGGGGTCTCGGTGACCTTGGTATAAGTAAAAAACATAACAAAACCGACTGCTATTCCCAAAATAAGCGCCGGAATTCGGCGAACCATTAAAAGAAAAAAGTCCTTAAAATTTATTTCCATTCTATTGTTCCCTTCGTCATAAAAAATAACAAGCGAATAAATCTAAAATACATTATATCCTAAACCCTTTAATTTGTAAACCTTTTTTTCAAATTCTTACCGTTATTGAGCATTTTTTCTTAATTGGAATAAAAAGTGAATTTTGGTTCAAAATATTTCATATATTGATTTGAAAGGAGTGAACTCTTTTGCAAGGCACAGCATATTTACAGCAATTTTCCCCTTTAAAAAGGCAAAAGGTTTCCGAAATAAAGAAACAAGTGGAATATACCGATCCCATTTTACTTGAGATTGCAGATGTTCTTAAAAAGCTTGAAAACATTCGGCTTAGATTTGACTATGAAACAGAGTATGACATGATTGATTCCTGTATTTACGAGGAAAGAGCGCTACTTGCAAGGTATCGCCATTTAATTTGTGCTGCTAAAGAAAAGGGTATTACCTGTACACCCACCATGCATTATCGTGTTCACACCGAAAACACCTAAAAAGACATTACAGAAACGGAGTGACAAAAATGACAGCCGAGAAATTCACAATGATTATATTTTCTGCACTTATCTTTATTGTTTGTATTTCCATCTATCTCAAAACTGCGGAGGGGCAAAAAAAACACCTATTTTCAGCCACTGCAGGCTCAATGGGACTTGGAGCTTTGGGGCTTCTGGCAGTCTGGCTGCTTGAATTTTTATGCGGAAACCTACTGACAATAAATTTATGCACGGTTCTGTTTTCACTTTTAGGTTCCCTGCCTGCGGTTGCAGCAATGCTGTTTTTAAATATCATCTAAACACAAAAAGAGCGGGCTTAGCCGCACCCTCCGTAAGGATGGTGCCGCAGTTATATTCGCCTTTGGCGAGTGGTATTGCTTCGCAGTGATATACGGCTATGCCGTGTGATATTCGGCTTCGCCGAGTTTTAGGGCGAATATAATATCACAAAAGCCGTAGGCTTTTATATCACTTTGCTGCAAGGCAAAATATCACTGCAAACGGTAGTTTGCAATATCACTTAAACCTACCGAGAAAGAAATTTTGATATTTTCGGCAAATAATTTTTATAAATATCTTATACTATGTAACCCACTATGACACTTTCGCTTTTGCGTAAAGTGTCATTTTTATATAAAAGTAGAGAGACAACT
>JAZQMT010000112.1:0-2761 GCA_045543635.1 Oscillospiraceae bacterium
CAGATACCCTGCAATACGTGCAAGCTCAACCTCATGAGCACTGTATCCAAGCGTTGTCAAAATATATGCCGCCATTTCGGAAACTCTTGTAACATGGGCAAAGCTGTGCTCGGTAAAACCAAGAGCAATAAGCGACTCATCTGCTTTTCGAATATAGGTTTTTATGGTTTCATTTTTCTTTATTTCATCATAGCTTATCACTTTTTCACGCTCCAGTCATTTTGTATTTGCGCATCACTATTATACCGCACCGATACACAAAAAGCAACAAAAAAAGGAACGCCGCTCGGCGTTCCTTTTTTTATAAGCGTGATTAGAAGGTTCCTTGCTGCATCATGGCGTCGGCAACCTTTAAGAAGCCTGCAATGTTTGCGCCGGCAACGAGGTCGTAGCCAAAGCCATATTCCTCTGCTGCATCAACAGAGACATCATAGATGTGCTTCATGATGCCCTTGAGCTTGTCATCAACTTCCTCTGCGCTCCAGCTGTATCTCATGGAGTTCTGGCTCATTTCAAGGGCAGAAACAGCAACGCCGCCTGCATTAACAGCCTTGGAGGGAGCAACAACGCATTTTTCCTGCAAGAAGGAAAGTGCATCATTGGTGGTGGGCATATTGGCAACCTCAATGTAATATTTTACACCGTTATTAACAAGCTTTTGGGCCTCTGCCATGTTGATTTCATTCTGGGTAGCACAAGGCATGGCAATATCAACCTTAACGCCCCAGGGCTTCTGGCCGGGGAAGAACTGCACGCCGAACTTATCGGCATAGTCCTGACATCTGTTGCGGCCGCTGGCGCGCATTTCGAGCATGTAGTTGATTTTTTCCTCGGTAATAACACCGTCAGGATCGTAAACATATCCGTCCGGGCCTGAAATAGTAACAACTTTAGCTCCCAGCTGGGCGGCCTTTTTGGCAACACCCCAAGCAACATTACCAAAGCCGGAGATTGCCAGAGTTTTGCCCTTTATGTCCTTGCCGAAATGTGCGAGAACCTGCTGTGCATAATAAACCGCACCGTAACCGGTGGCTTCGGGGCGAACAAGTGAGCCGCCGTAGCTCATGCCTTTGCCGGTGAGAACGCCGTTTTCAAAAGTTGCTTTGAGCCTTCTGTATTGACCAAAGAGATAGCCGATCTCTCTGCCGCCGACTCCGATGTCACCTGCGGGAACATCAATGTTTGCACCGATGTGGCGATAAAGCTCGCTCATGAAAGCCTGGCAGAAACGCATGATCTCTGCATCGGACTTTCCGCTGGGATCAAAATCCGAGCCGCCCTTTGCGCCGCCGATGGGCAGGCTGGTGAGGCTGTTCTTAAAGGTCTGCTCAAATCCAAGGAATTTAACGATACCCGAATAAACACTGGGATGGAAACGCAGACCGCCCTTGTAGGGGCCGATGGCTCCGTTAAACTGGCAGCGATAACCGCGGTTGACGCGGGCATTGCCTTCGTCATCTGTCCAGGCGACGCGGAAAGAAATCATTCTCTCGGGCTCCACCATGCGCTCTAAAAGAGCAGCTTTTTTATATTCGGGGTGTTTTTCAATGACCGGCTCAATAGACTTGAAGACCTCTTCGACGGTTTGCACAAATTCGGGCTCGCTTGCGTTTTTCTTGCGAACCGAATCCAGAACTTCGCTGATATACTGATTCATTTGTTGCCATCCTCTCTTTATGGGAAAAATAAAATATGTTCCTATTTTAGTATATCCATGTTCTATTGTCAAGGGTTACAAACAAAAATATGAATTTTTTCAGTTAATAAAAATTAAAAATCGGCAATTTTACTCTTTGTTATAGAATATTTTTGCAATTTTTGAAATATCGGTGGTTTTTTCCTGCATTTTAGCAGGCAATTATTCCCCAAACTGCTCTTAAGAATTCTGTTTCGGATATATTTTCTCCGATAACCTCATAATAAACACCATCGACCTCAAACTCGGCAAACAGCTCTGTGTAAAAGTTTTGCGGCTCTTTCTGCTCGTTATAGTTATACCCGACCTCTATTTTACCCGCATAAACTTTTATTCCTTTCACCTCGGTAGCACTTGTGTTTTCCCATGCATAGCAGATATTCGGTCTGCCGAGGCGTGAAGCCCAGACGGTAAGATTTATTCCGCCTTCTGTCGCAGAAAGTGGTGAGCCGTCCTTATAAAAATCATTTGCATAGGTGATACAGGTCGAGTCATAGACTATTTTGCCGCTTTGTTTTTCAATAAATTGGGTGCTTCTGCCGCCACTGTGCATTTTCAGCGGCGAGCGCACCGCGCCCTGTGGAACAAGTGTTCTGCCGAAATACTTTTCGGTTTCGCTTTGGTTATAATAAACCTTATCATATTTATCAGGGTCAAAATAAAGCCTTGATGTTGCCGCGGGAATCTTCGAAAGCTCATGAAACCTAATGTAGGGAAGGTAAACATCCATGCGGTCGCTTTCGCCTTGGCTTTCCGCAAACTCGCTTTCTGTCTGCGAATGCTCACTTTGAACTGCTATCGGCGCATCACCGTCTGTCATCTGCTCGTTTTGAGACTCTCCGCCCTGCGCCAGCTGTATCGGTCTTTCCTGCCGAAACATATCAAAGCCGAGGACAATCACAAGCACAAGGCAGGCAGTGCTCACCGCAAAAACGGCGGCAAACTTTATGCCCTCTCTTTTTCTTTTTTCATATTCATCTCGGCGTGCCAGAATATCATGTGCCATTTCTTTATAATTCTTCATAAACAAAGCCCTCCTTTAAAAGCTGCTTACGCAGTGAATTT
>JAZQMT010000113.1:0-1850 GCA_045543635.1 Oscillospiraceae bacterium
AAACTGCATAATCAGTTTTGAGTGCGGAGGTAAAGGCTTTGGTTCTGCAACAAGTTACTATGGCTTTTATTATTCGGAGAATGACGAGCCAATAGGTATCTAGTTCGGAACAAATATACAAGGCGATTTTGAGTTGATGCCTAACGGCAACAGCTATTCCTACACCGAAGAAAACAGCGATAATACATATTATACGGAAAGAATTATTAAAAACTTCTTTTACTATGAAAGCCATTTTTAATGAAAAAAGCGGGACAGAGTCCCGCTTTTGATTATTTATAATGCTTTTCAATTTTCTCATATTCCTCATCCGTGATTTCAATAACACCGCCGTGTTTAAATCCGTAAGGAAATGAAAAGTTTTCATCAGCGCGCTTGAATTTGCTGTCACCGGGTTTTGAAGAAATAAACGGAACATAGCCCATTTTTTCTTTTTCACAGCCGAAGAAATCCAGCATAAGGCACCAGCGTCCGTCGGGCAATATAAGCGTTGTGGGTGCTTCATATGAGCCGGGGCGGGAGAGTGTTGCCATGTAGTCCTCAAAAGCCTTGTCGTGCTCATATGGGCCGTAAAGTGTATTAGAGGTTGCATGCATATTCATGGGCGGGCATTCGGCATTTTTATAGAACAAATGATATGTGCCGTCAATTTTAACGAGATGTGTGTCAAGAATTTCATTGTCCTTTGTAAAGAACAGCTTCGGTTCCGAAAAGCTTTCAAAATCCTTGGTTGTGCAGCAATAGATTGACATGTGAGTGTAGTTATCCTCGGCAACCGTTGACCCCCAATGGATAACATATTCATCCTTAATTTCGTCGTAAAATACTTCGGGTGCCCACAAACAGCCGAAATCATCTCTGCCGAAATAAATTCTTTTTTGCTCGGAAAAAGTTATCAAATCATCGGATTTCCACATGCAAAGGCATTTGCTTCCCGTTGAATTAACCTCTTTCCAGTTGACCTGATAGTTTTCGTCCATTCTGTAGGCAATGGATAAATCGGTAGTCAGCACTACAAAACCGCCGTTTTTAAGGCGAACAACCTCAATATCGCGGCACCCCTTTTCACCCATTGTGCTTGTCAGAATCGGCTCGCCGCCGTTGAGCTGATGCCAGTTGAAGCCGTCTTTGCTCAAGGCGAAATAAACCTGCTCGCCGTCGGGTGTAATCTTTTCTTTAAAATGTGAAAAAAGATAAGGCATAATAAAACTCCCAAACAGTTTTTTCTTATGATATCACAGTAGAATTAAAAAGTCTATATTTTTGTAAAGCATTGCAAATTATTGTAAAATATGTTAATTTTATAATATCTTGATAAAAGAGGTGTAAAAATGAAAAAAATTATCGCATTATTACTTGCCATGGTCTGTTTAACCGCTTGTCCGCTCGGGGCAAATGCTCTTTCGCTTGACGGCGGTATTGAGCCTTTGAAAGCCGAATTCAAGGCGGCGGAAGGACCCGTTGCGGGTCAGTATTCCGTAGATTACCGCTATTTTTCGCCCGTCAAGGAAAATGACACACAAAAATATCCCCTTGTTGTGTGGCTTCACGGAATGGGTGACGGCGCGGAAGAGGGCAGGCAGGTTGAAAAAAGCAACATCGCTTATTGGGCAAGCGATGGATTTCAGGCTCGTTTTGCTCCGTCAGGAGGTGCATTTATTCTTGCAGCCCGTTCACGCGAAGAAGATAATATATTCTGGAGTAACGATATGCTGGAGCCGTTAAAGGCGGCTATTGATGACTTTATCTTAAAAAATAAATCAAACATTGACTTAAGCAGAATTTATGTCGGCGGATATTCAATGGGCGGCAAAATGACCCTTAAAATGGCTGTTGCTTATCCGGAAATG